>NZ_JBFAZW010000040.1:0-83714 GCF_040682015.1 Dactylosporangium sp. NPDC051485 | reverse complement strand
GCCACTTCGGACAAGTCACAGCCCGGACCCGCCACCAACAAGGCTAGAACAACCCGGAAGAATCTTGCGAAGACCCCTTGACCTAGAGGGGAACCTACTTATAGGCGTGACCGGGTCAGGCTTCGACTTCGGCCCGCCCGGCGGATGAGTCCGTACACCATCGAATCCGCGCCCGAGGTACCGACCTCGCGTCGTCAAGCCGTGCGCCGGCCAGCAGGTCATCCCACTCCCGTTGAAGGTTGTGGTTCAGCCCGCCCATGCTCCCATCTTGACCGCAGTTGGCGCACCGGACGAGAAACATGGCGCAGCGATGTACCGCCGGTGCCGATTCGTCAAGATCAAGCACCCGGACCTGCCGCCGACCGCGAGCGCACGGTCTGCCAAGTCCAACACATCGCGTCAGGGACGTCCGGCGAGCCTGACTCAGTCGTCCATCTCGTACGGGAGCCGAGTTCGGCCGGGAACCTGCCGCCCGGGAACGGAAACGGCACGTGTCGAAAGACTTCGTGAGCCACGATGACGCATCATTGCATGACCCGCGACAAGGTCGGGTGCGCGGATCTGTCGCCGATCGCGCATGCTGGCCGGTCGTCGCTCGTCGGTCCGTCCGCCTCGATCGGGTGCGCGCTCAGAGCTTGCCGGCGACGAGCCGGGCGGATGGCCTCCGTCCGCGCCCGGCCCGCAGCCGGTGCGCTCGGCGCTCACGATGCCGTCAGCCACCAACCCCGCCACAACAACGTCGGCCAGGCCGGGCGCGGTGGTGGTTACGGGCCGGGTCGTACGCCCGATGATCGTCACGCTTCGTGGTCGCGTGCCCGGCGGTGCACCGCGAGGTCGGTTCACGCTCGTAGCCGATGAGCGAGCATGGTGGCGTCGGGAGTGTGAGGCGTGACGGTCGAGGAGATTGTGTCGGTTAGCCGGGTTGCGTGTCCCACCAACGCGGCATGTCGTCACTCGGCTCCCCCGGGCTGGCGAAGTGAAACGGCACACCGACATGCTGCGCAACAGCTCGGCCCTGCTCGATCGCCTGTTGTGCCTCGGGCCAAGGCGGCACCTGTCCGTTGAAGAGTCTGATGTCGCTGCCGTGCTGCAGTACCGTCAACGGCGCCTCATCGAAGTGGTCGTGGGATCTGCCCGGTCGGCGCACGATTGCGACGAGGACGACGAACCAGCCCTGGGTGTCGCCGTCCCAGAATGCCTCGACGGCGACAATCGGCGCGGTGACGGCCTCGGCCTTCTCGATCAGCTGTGCAGTCGTCAATGGCGGTGGCGCCGGCTTGAGCAGACCCTGTCGGTCGAGTTCGGCACGTCGCTCAACCAGCAGATCCTGCGCCTCGTACAAGCCGGGCGGTGGTTGTCGTGGGCCTTCCTGACGCAAGAGGAAGACCGCCGCGATCAGCTGGTCCGTGCACAGCAACGAGTCGATCCGCTCCAGTAATCGGGGGTCTATCGCGCTCCACCAGGCGTCAGCAGCATGCACGCCGCCATTATCGTCGGCGGCTCCAACGTCAATGAGCGACCATGATCGACGCGCACTCATGCCGCTGTCCATGCTCGCGAAGTCGCCGGCGTCGGCCTCCTCGGACACTAGCCGACAGCAGCAGGAGCCTACGCGTCAAGTGCGTTGGACGCCGATCGGCACAGCTGAAAAGAGCTGCCGCCCGCGTCCCAGGTGTCGATTGAAGCGCAGTCCCGCCTCCGCCAGCGCGGCGTCCAGCTCTTCCGGGCTGAGCCGCCGCCAAGCGACCTCGTGCTCCCAGTGCAGCCCCTTCTTCAGCCGGTACGACATCCGGCCTTGCAATACTGTGCCATCGAAGGACAGCACCTCGAACGCCATCGCGCCCGGCGGGTTCTGGCCCGTCCACGAGACCGCCGTGTCGAACCACCACGGCGGCAGCCACTGCGCGATGACCTGACCGGTCGGGCTGACATGGCGCCGACACGCGGCGAGCAGCGCGGCCCGCCGCCGATCGTCCGCCGCGTTGATGCCGGGGCTCACCACCAGCACTACCGGGAAATCCTCGCCGAGGTCCAGCGTCTCGATGTCGGCTTGGACGGTCCGGGCGCCGCGCACCTGAGCCAGCATCGCGGTGGAGTCGTCGACGACGACCACCGGATGGCCCAGCTCGATCAGCCGATGCGCGACGAGGCCACCGGTGCCGCCGAGGTCCAAGATCGCCGCCCCGGGCGGGATGTTGCTGTGGATGAACTTCGGAACGCCGGTCGGCGGGAGCACTTCGTACAGGCCGACGGGTCTGCCGTCGGCGGTGACCGGGCTTGACATTGCACCAGCATGCCACCCAGCGGCAGCGTCGTCACCGGACCGTGGCACCGCGAAGTGGCCGCCGAGGGCATCGTCCCTGAGGAATCCTGTGTGGACGTTGGCACCGCGCGGCACCCCTCGCCCCGTTCCGATCGCTCACCACGACGGGCAGGGTCGAACGGTGATCGTCGTGCATCCGTCCGCGTCACAACAGCCGCCCGGCTGCTACCGGGAACGCTGCGACGACTGCTCCGCCACAAACAACGTCACGTGGCCGTTCGACCCGCGCCAGCACGACTTCGTCGGCCCGCCACTGGAACGCCTGGCCGACCACGAGACCGAGGTCGACGGCACATCGTGGCACGGGCCGCTCCCTGCCTCCCCGGGGCGGACACCGAAACTGGCTAACCCTGGCCAACTATCGCCAGTGACGATCGACACCGGGAGTACAACCGATGGGTCTCAGGGCGCGTCGTGGCGGTCCACGACGGTGAGGCGGGCGTCCGCCGCGGCGGGCTGGACCAGGGCCAGCACCGCCGCGTCGGACGGGAGGGCCGGCGTGTTGCGCCAGCCCAGCCAGGCGCCGAGCGCGGCGCCGACCGCGGCCACCGTGAGGGCGGAGACGGCGGCGGCGACGAACCGGACCAGTCCGGCTGCCCGCGATCGGGCGGCAGGTGCGGAGCCGGGAGTCATCGTTGCCATGGTCTTCCTCTCGTGGTGGCCGCGACCGGAGCCGGGGCTCAGCAGCATCGGATCGGGGCTTGGCCGTTATCCCCAGTACCAGATGGAGTTGTGGATGTTCGCCCACGAGAATGGCCGGTGCCAGCCCAGATAGAAGAACCAGTGATTCGGGTCGGTGAACGAGTCGACATCGACCACATAGGTCGGCCACTTGTTGGAGGTGCGCCGTGCGCCGAGGTACCAGCGCCAGCCGTTACCGTTGCGCTCATCTGAGATATAGAGCCAGGTGTACGACATGTTGTGGACGACACCGCAGGGCTTCCACCATGTGTACAGGCAGTCGTACTTGCCCTTGCCCGTCACGTCCGCGCAGCCGCTGGGGTTTGCGGAGCAGTAGTCGTACCGGTTCGCGCTGCCGTCGGGCAGCGGGTCTACCGATAGGAACCGGCCGGTTGCCGGGTTATAGAGCCGCACGCCCATGAGGACGATGCCGGCCGGCTGGTCGGCCGCCCGGCGGGTGCCGCCCTGCCACGCGTAGCGGACCGTGCCGACCTGGGCCGGGTTGCGCAGCGCGCCGTACTCGGTCGCCTCCGAGGTGGTGTCCAGGCCGACGCCGGTGCCCGGGACGGTGGCCACCAGATCGCCGGTGAGGTCGGCGAGCCGCCAGGTGAGGCCGGCGCTGGTGGCCGTGGCCGCGATACCGCCGACGCCGGGGACCGAGCGGGTGGAGGTGCCGTCACCCTCGTCGGTCCAGGACGGGTTGTCGCCGGTGTCCGAGTAGTGGTTGACGTGCGTCTGGACGCCGTCGTGCCACGAGGCGAAGCGCTCGCCGCCCACGTCGGTCGTGTAGGTGCTCGTGCCGCCGTTCTGGGTGAGCGTGGCGACGAGGTCGGTCACGAGGTACGTGGCCGTGAGGTTGCCACCGCCGGGCGACTGGGTGTCGGCGGCGGGCACGGTCGTGGCCCGGCCGAGCGCGTCGTAGCCGTACCCGGCGCCGGTGTTGCGGCTCGCGGTGTCGTACGTCCACGTCCGGGTGCTCGCCACCGTGCTCGACTGGCAGGCGCCGGCGGCGCCCGGGTTGTAGAACGTGAGCGAGGTCCGGTCGCTCGCCGTGTTGTACCCGTGCACGCGGGTCGAGCACTGACCGCCCACCGTGTCCCGGACGGTGGTCAGGCGCCGGCCGGCGTCGTAGCTGTAGCTCTGCGAGGACAGCGAGGACACCTCGGCGGTGCGCAGACCGTTCCCGGACAGGGCGACGCTCTGGCGGTACAGCGTGCAGTCGGACTGCCCGCAGCCGGTCTTCGTGTAGGTCACGGAGGTCTCCGTGCCCATCTGGTTGTAGGCCCGGCTCACCGCGATGCTGTTGGGCCAGCCCTCGGCGACCAGCCGCGTGTCGGCGTCGTAGCTGCCCGTGAACGTGCCGCCCTGGGCGTCGACGACCTGGGTCAGCAGGCCGCGGTTCTCCCCGTTCTGGTCGTAGGTGTACGTCCGGGAAGCGGCCCCGTCGTTGGTCGTGGCGAGGCGCGAGAAGAGGTCGTAGGTGTTCGCGGTCTGCACGCCGGCGGCGTCGGTGTAGAACTTCAGCCGGCCGAGCGTGTCCCAGACCGAGGTGGTCTGGGCGGTGACCGTGCCGCCGGAGACCGACTGCACGTTGGTCAGCGCCGCGGTGGCCGGGTCGTAGATGTTGCGCCGGACCGGCACCGCCGTGCCCGTGGCCGCGGTGACGGTCACGGTGTAGAGACGGCCGGCGGTGTCGTAGGCGTTGGTCGTGGTGCGCTGGACGCCGGCCGACGTCTTCTCCGTCACCACCGCCGGGTTGCCGTACAGGTCGTACGTGGTGACCGAGTAGGGCAGCTCGGGCCCGCTGCCCGCCTGGCCGCCCGGCTGGACGCGGCAGGCGAGGTTGGCCCACTCGGCGTGCCCGCCGCACTCGGCGTAGGTGCCGTTGGCCGCCGCCGTGTAGTACACGGTCGCGGTCGTCGCCGGCGTGTTCGTCGTCGCGCCGCCGGCGGGCCGGGTGGTCGAGGTGACCTGGCCCGAGACCGCGTCGTAGGTCGTCCTCGTCGTCAGGGCCAGGCCCGTCGGGTCGATGATGACCTGCAGCGGCACGCGCAGCGTCCAGTCGTAGACGGTGCGGGTGGTCATCGTGTCGGCGTCGTGCTGGGTGCCGTCGGCGTCCCAGTACCGCACGCCGGTGACCGCGGTGGTGACCAGGTTCGGCGCCGGCACGCCGGCGGGGAGGCCCTCGTCGTAGGTGTTCACCGTGAGGTCGCGGGCGTCCTTGCCGATGCCGCTCGCGAGCGTGACCCGGTGCATCGGGCCGAGCACCGTGATCACCCGGGTCCCGTCCGCTGAGTGGACGTTGAGGGTGGACAGCGTCCGGGCCAGCGTCGCCTCCTCGGCCGCCGTGTCGCTCGCCGAGGCGTTCAGGGCGGCGGCCCGGTTGCCGGCGGTCAGCGTCCGCACGGAGTTGCCGAAGTCGTCGAACCAGCTCGCGTCGATGTGGCCGCCCGGGCTGGCGACGTTGACCCGCCGGCCATTGGCGTCGAGGTAGGTGATCGTGGCCCGGGTCCAGGACGACGGCATGGTGCCGGCCGGCTGGTTGCCGTTCGGTGCCTGGCCGGCGTCGAAGACGGCCGTCCCGGTCACGGGCGCGGCGGTCTGCGCCCACCGGGCCGTCTGCCCGGCGGACAGGTCGTACGGCGCACCGGCGCCGCTGACGGGCACGTTGTAGACGACGGACGTGGTGGCGGTGCCGGCGGCCAGCGCCGAACGCGACACCGACGCGAGCCGGCCCGCTCCGCTGTCGCCCGGAACCGTGGTGTAGGCGAACGTCCACGGCTCCTGCGCCACCGGGGTGAGCGTGTTGAGCGTGCCGTCACCGTTGTAGGAGTAGGTCTTCCACAGGTGGGTGCCGCCGTTGTCCAGGCGGGGGTCCCACTGGGCGGTGAGCCGGCCGTTGCTGTCGTAGGAGTACGCCGACAGCGCGGTCGTCTTCATCGCCGACGTGGCCGGGTCCCACGCGGTGAAGGTGATCTGCTTGACCCGCCCCGTGTAGTCGCCCCAGCCGGCCTGCGCGGTGCCGGTCGCGGTCGTGGCGGTCGCGTAGGTGAACGCGAGCGCCTGGCAGCCGCGGACCAGGGTGGCGCAGTTCACGCCGGCGGGTACCGGCGCCAGGATCTGCGTCGGCCGGGTCACGGTGACCCCGTCGACGGTGGCCGTCTGCCACGCCATCGACGCCGACTGGCTGGTGCCGCTCGGCGTCATGCCCGTGGGGCTGTACTGCCCGGCCGGCGCGCCCGGCGCCCGGCCGAACACGACGACCGTGCCCTCCGTCTCGGCGAGGCGGTAGGTGTCGGTGCCGCCGTTGTAGGTGAGCGTGTACTCCTCCTTGCCGACCTCGGAGCGGAACGTCGTGCCGGTGAGGGCGGTGAAGCCGAGCGCCTGACCGTCCGGCAGCTTCACCTGGACCAGCGAGCCGGTCACCGTGAGGCCGCTGTACGGCGTCGTCCCGGCCGTCGCGGTGCTGGTCCAGCCGGGGCCGAACATGTGGCTGGTGTCGAAGGCGCCGGCCTGACGCGTGTCGAACCCGCGGGACACGCCCAGGCTCGAACCGGCCGCGGTGAAGCTGACGTCGGAGCCGGTCACGTACATGTCACCGGTGATGAGGTTGACCGCGCCGGGACCGATCTCGGTGGTCGCCGCCGAGGCCCGGGCCGGGTCGAGCGTGAAGCTCAGCGCCGGGGTGGTGGAGGACGGGGTGCCCGCCGCTCCGCTGAACGCCGCGCGGACCTGCAGCGGCCCGGCCAGCGCCGCGGCACCGCCCAGCGTCGACTTGACGTTCCAGTTCAGCGACGGGGTGAGCGCGGCGGTCTTGGCGACCGGCCAGGTGACCGCGCCGCCGCCGGCCGTGTAGGTCACGTCCGCGGCGGGGACGGTCGCCCACGCGTCGGTGTCCGCCCGGCGCCACTGGAAGGTGACGCCGGTGGCCGCGGCCGGGCCGGTGGCCTGCAGGATCGAGGTGGTGGCGACGAGCGCGCCGGAGGCCGGCGAGGTGATCGAGCCGGAGCCGACGTTGAACGCGTAGGCGCGCACCGGCGACTTGTTGCCGGCCCGGTCCACGGCACGGGCGTACAGCGTGTGGGCTCCGTCGGTCGACGGGGTCAGCGAGACCGTGGCGGTGCCGCCGAGGGTTGCCGCGGCCACGGAGGTGCCGGGCGAGGTGATGTCGAGGTCGTACAGGTACGACGCGACGTCGGAGGTCCCGCCGGCGCTGAGGGTGAAGCTCGCCGGGGTGCCCGCGTAGACGGCCGGGGTGCCCGCGCTGTAGGCGAAGACGACCGCGGTGTCGTTGTTGAGGCTCGGCGTCTGGTACGAGAACTGCGTCGCGATCGTGCCGTCGGCGTTCTCCATGCCGACCAGCGCGAGGGAGCCCTGCTCGGAGGCGTTGTCGATGCCCGAGTAGTCGAGCTTGATGGTGCTGCTGCCCTCGGTGAAGATCACCTCGGCGTTCTGCCGCCGCGACGCGAACCCGTACTGGTACGGGTTGTTCCAGTCGATGACGAACGTGCGGTTCGGCGCGGTGCCGATGGTCGCCGTGCGGATGCTCGCGCTGCCGTCGACGATCAGGTCCTGGGCGTAGGCGTAGATCGTCGCGTTCGGGTTGGCGCTGTTGGGCAGCTGCACGATGTCGTCGGGGTGTGAGCCCTGCGGGTCGACGAACGACAGCATGCCGTTGGTGTCGACCCAGGCCGAGCTGTAGGACTGGCCGTAGAAGCTGACCGGGAACGGCAGCGTGACCTGCTGGGTGTTGTCGTCACCGGTGAGCGTGAGGGTGTTCGTGCCCGGGATGTAGGTCAGCGGGCTGGTGCTGGTCGTGTAACCCGCCGGCTGCCCGGTCCAGCCGTTCTCCGGGAAGGTCGCCGAGGCGATACCGGGCTGGTTGCCCGGTGCGCCGGTGTCGACGGTGACCTCGCACCACGTCGACCACGCGCCCTGGGTGCCCGCGTCGGTGCCGCGCACCCGCCACATGTAGCTGCTGCCGTTGGCTAGCAGCCCGGACGGCAGGGTGTACTCGAACGTGGAGCCCGACGCCTGCGGGCCGACGGTGCCGGCGTTCACCAGGGTGCTGCCCGTGGTGTACCACTCGAACTGCGCCGAGACCGGCGAGCCCTCGGGGTCGGTGATCTGGGCGCGCACCGCCGGCTGCGCGGTGCCCACGTACGGCCGGCCGCTGCCCGTGACGCAGTCGGTCGCCGGGTTCGTCGAGCGGGCGTTGACCTGCGGGAGGTTGTTGAAGGTCACGACGGCGTACGGCGGGTTGGTGCCCTCCGAGGAGCTGAAGCGCTTCCACCCGTTGTGGTTCGTCTCGCTGGTCGCCTTGAGCCCCATGCCGGTGGTGGCCCAGTTGTTGTTCGCCGCGGTCTGGAAGAAGCCCGGGATGTCGGCGGAGACCCAGCCGCTGTTGCAGGCCGAGCTGTAGCCCTTCGTCTGCGTCGAGGAGCCCTGCGGCGCGTACAGCGTCGGCTGCGCGGTCCAGCGCGTGCCGGTTCCCGCCGTCGAGGCCGTCCAGACCTCCCAGGCCGCGGCCGTGCACGACCAGGAGTGGGTCTCCCACAGGTACAGCGACGCCGTGTTGACGTGGGCGCCGGCCAGGAACGCGGTGTCCCAGTTGAGGAACGAGCGCGCCGTCCAGGTGCCGCCGTCGTCGGAGTAGCCGAGCTTCAGCTCGGTGCTGCCCGACTGGTCGGTGGTGTAGCCCGTCTGGACGAACGTGTCGAACTGGAGGGTCACCGACGGGTCGATGGTGATCGGGTACGTCAGGTCCTTCGCGGCCAGGAACGCCGGATCGGGGGTGAGCTGCAGGTCGATGCTCGCCCCGCGCTGGGCCGCGGTCAGCTTGACCTCGCCCAGGTGGAGGTGGTCGAGCGAGTGCTCACCGACGGCCGCGTCCCACATCGACGGCTGGGGCATGCGGCCCGCGTCGCGACCGGACTTGTCCTTGAACAGCAGGCCACCGGAGCCGTCGGGCGACACGCTCACGCCGGGCGCGCGGAACTTGAGGTTGAGCCGGCCGGCCTTGGCCAGGGCCTCCCGCGTCTTGACGACGAAGAACTGCTCGTAGCCCGTCCGGGTCGACTCGATGACGAGGTCGACGCCGTCCGTCACGTTGCTGTAGGTGGCCCGGGTGCCGGTGATCGTCGGCTTCGGCAGCCGGCCCTGCCACTGCAGCGCCACCGTGTCGTCGCCGCCGCCGAGGCGCACGACGTCGTGCTCGCCGTCGCCGGCCGCGCCGGACAGCTTGAGGCCGCGCGGATGCGCCTTGGCCGAGACGCCACCGTCGGCGTCGGCCTGCAGGGACGCGTCGACCGCCTTCCAGCCGCCCTTGCCGTCGCGCATGCGCACCGGGCCGCCGTGCTGCTCGGCGGTCAGCGTCCCGTCCGGGTTGGCCCACAGCTGGAGCGTCTCGGACCGCTCGCCGGAGACCTCCACCTTGCCGCCGCACATCCGGGCGGTGATCGAGGCCGCGGCCCGGTCGGGCCGATCGGGCGGACAGACCGCCTTGGCGGGCGGCGCCGCCTGCACCGCGGCGCCGGGCCCGCCAGCAACGAGCAGCCCGGCGACGGTCACCAGCGACACGGCCGAAGCCAGCCATCGACCTCGTCGTTCTTTGAATGGATTGTCCGAAAATCGTCGCAACAAAGCCGACATCACACGAACACCTGCCCCCGCTAGATAGATGGTCGTGACGATATTGGCATTCAGTGATCGATCTCGTCAACCGTCGTCGAGTTGACGATGTTCAGTTCATGAATTGATTCATGAACTCAGGCCGACGATTACTTACGGTAATCGTCGGCCAATCGCCACAGTCCGTGCCTGGAGCGAAGGTCGCCGGTCATCGTTCAGCCCGCAGGCATCGTGCGAGGTAATGCGCCTTTAAGATCGTATAATATACGATCTCGCCCGCTTTGGTGGTATCGTCTAACTTGACCGTATGTGCAGATGCTGCCATCGTGAAGTTGCCGTAGGTCACCTGACCTGCGCCGCAGGACCCGTCCCGGAATTACCCGAGAAACGTTTGTATTGACGGCTTTGGAACGCGTTCCGTAACGTTTCCGCCCGGCACGAATGCGGACTAACGGGGGAAGTTCTGTCCACGCAGCGTGCCTTTTGTGCGGTCACGATGGCGATTGCCCGGCGCCGATCCAGCGCTCGGGCCCCGGTTCACCGGCAGGCTCAGCACCCGTGGTAGCACAGCGCCCGGAGCGCGCGGGCTCGACGTAGCGCGGCCGGAGCAGGCGCCAGCCGGGGCCGACCGCTCGACACGATCACCGCCAGCGACATCGAGGTATACAGGCGGCGGCGGTGAGCAGACGGGTGTCGCGGCCGCCCCGTGATCGGCCGCGGCACCCGTCCAAAATGGCACTGATCGATCATTACGGGTGGGTCTTTCCGTGATCTTGCAAGTGAAACCCGTACCCTGCTCGCATGGGTGGCGAGGAGTTCGGTGCGCGGCTGCGGCGGCACCGCGTGGCGGCCGGCCTCAGCCAGCGGGAGCTGGCCGACCGGGTAGGACTCAGCTTGGCGGCGATCCGCGACCTCGAGCAGGGGCGCACCCGCCGGCCGCACCGCGGGTCGGCCGAGGCACTCGCGGAGGTGCTGGGGCTGGGCGTCGAGGAGCCGGGCGTCGACGGCGACGCGCCGGTGCGGATCGGGGTGCTCGGGCCGCTGGTCGTGCAGCGCGGCGGCGAGGCGGTGCCGATCGGACGCGGGGCCCGGCGGGCGGTGCTCGGGCGGCTCGCGCTGTCGGCCAATGCGGCGGTACCGCTGGCGGACCTGCTCGAGCTGCTGCACGACGGCGGACGGCCGGCGGACGCCGCGGGCGCGCTCTACACGCACCTGTCACGGCTGCGCTCGGCGCTGCGCCCGGGCGGGCGCGACGGGGACCCGGTCATCCACCGGACGCCGGGCGGGTACCGGCTCGAGCTCGCCGACGACCGGCTCGACCTCGGCGCGTTCCGGCGGGATGTCCTGGCGGCCGTCGCGGCTCCGCCCGAGCAGGCGCTCGATCTGCTGGAGCGGGCCGCCCGGCAGTGGCGGGGCGCGCCGCTGGAGGATGTGCCGCAGCTGCGCGACCACCCGCTCGTCACCACCGTCGTGGAGGAACGGGTACGGATAGCGCTGCGCCACGCCGAGTTCGCCCTCGCCGCCGGGCAGGCTCACCGCTGCCTGCCCGCCCTGCGCGACCTCGCCGCCGCGCACCCGCTCCACGAGCTGCTACACGCGCAGCTCATCGCGGTGCTGGCGGCCGAGGGGCGCCAGGCCGACGCGCTCGCGGTCTACGGGCGCATCCGGCAGCGGCTCGTCGGCGAGCTCGGCGTCGAGCCGGGCCCCGACCTGATGGCCGCGCACCGGCGGGTGCTGCGCCAGGAGCCCGCGGTGGTACCGCAGGCACCCGCGCCGGTCGCCGTGCCCGCCCGGCCGGCACCGGCCCAGCTGCCGGCCGACCTGCAGGCGTTCGCCGGGCGCGGGGCCGCCGTCGCGGCGCTCGACCGGCTCGGGTCGGCGGCCGTCATCGTCGTGTCGGGTACCGCCGGCGTGGGCAAGCCGGACCCTGGAATGTGATACAAATTTTACATTCCCGTTTGGGGCCGACGCCCTATATGCCGGATTCGGCCGGTGGGCGACATTGCGTCTGCCATCCGTCAATCTACCCGTCGTTCCCAATGTCCGATACAGCGTCACCCGGATGGTAGTGCACCTGTCAGGTGTAGGTGGTCCAGGTGGCGGTGAGGTCTCCGTCGCGGAAGCTCTTGAACCTGTGCGTCCATTGGGCTTGCAGCTTCGGGTTGCTGCGAATTACTGGCAGGACGCTGGTTACGAGTTGGAGTTCGCGAAGCTGCCGCAGCGTGGCGAAGTGTGGCCAGGTAAGGATGTCTGTTCCGTACGCTGATGCTAGTTCCGCTTGTGCGTCGGTTGAGTAGGAGAACCGGAGTTTGCCTACAGCTACGGGGGTTAGATCCCATTCGCGGGGGCCGTGCGAGGCGGAGTCGAAGTCGCAAAGGATCGGCCCGTTGGGACTGGGGATGAGGTTTCCCATGAAGGCGTCACCGTGGATGGGGCCAGGTTCAAGGAAGTATGCGACGGTGTCCAGCGCTGTCTGGATTTCGTCGCACTTCGCCTCCAGAAATGCGTGGTCGCTGGGCGTTAGGACGTCTTCGGCTTCGACCCGGCTGCGGATGCTGTTCATGGGTTGCCACGCCGGAAGGTTCGCGCTGGGCGGCGGCAGTGAGTGGAACCGCCGTAGGGTGTGACCGAGGTCGCGGCCTGTTGGTGTCATCTCGGCCGAAGGGACGCGTTGCCAGAACGTCACTTTGTGTCCGTTGATGTCCAGTGGCTGCGGCAACCCTTCGACGAGTCGCACGGAGGGCATGTTGTTGGCTGCCAGCCACTCGGCGATGGTGACCACTTTGTCTGCTCGTGCTGCTACGCCGGGCGATCCGGGTATGCGGACAACGACCGGAGAGCTGACGAGATCGAAGACGGCGTTGTTGGTGAACTTGATGAGGCGGGCTGCTGTCGGGTCGAGTCCTACCTGTGCGCAGGCTTGGGCGAGCACGCTCAGCGGCCAGCCGGGCTGTTCATGGGTCATTCGGCGGCCCGTAGTGTCGTGATGCGCCGGGCGAGCGCTTGTGCGTCGGGGTCGTTGGTTCTTTCAGCCGTTATCCGCTGAAGCGGTTCTAGCCGATCCAGGGTCCGGATGGAGCGCACGAGCGTGGCGGAGTCGGCGGCGTCGTTGCCGATGCGCAGCCCCTCGTCTCGTTGTCCGGCTCGAAGATAGGTGACGGCGAGTGCTGTCAGTTCAAACGTTCGGCTTCGGGTCATGTCAGGGCCTCGGAGGTTGATTGCGCAGGTGATGTTTTCGACTGCGCTGGCGATGTCTTGATCATTTGGTTCTGGTGTCGCTGACCTGGCGATGCCGATCGAGGCGTGAAGGTCGGCGTGCCCGAAGAACCGCACCCAGCTTTGAGCGTTGTCATGGTCAGCGCGGTCGAACTCGTCCTGCGCCCTGGTCACCGAGCGGGTCATCTGCGTTGGGTCGCCGAGCATTGCGTAGGCCCATGCCTCGTTGGCGCACAGCATCGCCACGGTGACGCCGCAGCCTGAGTCTTGGGCGCAGATCTGCCCGAGCTGGAAGAAGCGTAGTGCGTCCTTGTGCATCCCTCGGTGCAGGTGCAGGCGGCCCATCCGGTAGAGGATGTTGGCGGCGAGCGAGTTGTCGTCCACCTGCTTGGCCTGTTCCAGGGCTCGGCCGAAATGCCGGCGGGCGACGCTGAACATGCCGACGTCGAACGAGGTCCAGCCAGCGAGGTTGTGCAGGTCGGCCAGCGCGAGGTGGAGTCGGTTGCGGGTCTGGTCCGTGCAGGTCGCGCCAAGAAGTTGTTGGGACCAGCGGACTTGGGCGGCGACAGCGTCGCGGCAGGCTCCGCCTCCATGTCGGTAGTCGAGGGCGCGCATCGCGGCAGTGAGAGCTTCGACGTGCTCTACGTCGAAGATGCCGATGCGGCCGGGAGCGGGGGCGGTCTCGCGGTCGACGGGTTGCCACCACCGGGCGACCTCGTTGACGGAGGCGCCCATGGTGACGTTGGCCGCGTGAGCCAGCAGCGATCGAACCTCTGCCCGTTCGTCCGCGTCGGTGGAGAACGCTGCTGTCGCCAGGTCGAGGGCATCTTCGGTCGAGCGGTCATACGCCAGGCCCATGTACCCGCGAGGGACGCCAAGGCCGTCAGCGATGCGGACGAGGACGTCATGGGCCATCACTCGTCGGCCGTTGAGAACCTCGTACACCTCAGACGCGCTCTGCCCGGTGAGCCGGGCGATACGGCGCTGTGAGATCCCGACGCGCTGCAATCGTTCGTACACGGTCTTCAGGTCACGGCTGGCTAGCGCCAGACGCATCTCCGGGCGTTCCCAGGTGGCTGGGCCAATCTCGGCCGACCCGTGCGGGTCTACGTTCATCGTGCTCCTACCCGTGCTGGCGGCGTGGATGTATTAGCAGGCTAGCCGCCTGGCAGCCGCACGGGAATCGCTGTCGTGCCAAGGCGACTAGCGCAGCTAGGCATGGCCTGCGCCATCCAAGCTGATCAGTGAGCACGCTTACGCGCATCGTGACATCCGTAGACGCTGATTTTGGTAGTTGTCGATTGGATGCGGAGGGTGGGCGATGGGCCGGGGATTGAGTGCGCAGGAGTTCATCGCGTACGCCAGAGAGCAGATGGCGGGCATTGAGAGCCTGCTGGAGCGGCATCGCCGAACGGGGCCGAGCTGTGGCTGCGGGCGTCCGCTGCCCTGCCCCGTCGAGGAGACGCTGCGGAATCGCCAGGAGCATTTCTCGACCGGCATCGCGTTGGCGGAGCGGACCGTGCAGCTTCCGGTCGTCGTGCCGGTGCCGGTGAATGTCGGTTCCCACAGTCGCCCGCGCACAGCACGGTTCCGCTGGTGCGCGTGGCTCATCCGCCGGGCCACTTGATCGACCGTTCCGCCCAAGCCTGCTTGCGTTTGCGCAGCTAGAGACTCCATGCCTAGCCACGCTAGGCACTTGGTCATACATCCAAGCTAATCAGTGCCGAGGCTATCGCCCTCGGTCACATTTGTGGATGATGATCTCACCCGAGGTGGGGCAGCGCAGCATCCGAACATGTCTCATACTCGATCAACGAATTCGTAGTGGCACGAACACTGCGGGTAGCCGTTGGCCGGAAACCGTTGCAATGGAGGGTTTTGATGCAAGTCAGCAGACGAGAGAGCGACCTTTCCGGCCGCGGGGACATAGAGCGCGCTGTGGGGGCTGGCCACGGTCAGCCTTCGGCGGTGCGCATCGACGACTCAGCGAGGCGTCCACGGATATGCGTCGTCATCGCTGACCACCGCCACGATCAGTACCTCACCGACCTGGTTCGCAGCCTGCGCGTCTTCGCGCCAACGGTGGACGTGGCCGTCTACAACGCCGGTGACGCCGAGCGCCTTATCGCCCATCCGGTCTACGAAGACATCCGCGTGTTGCCGATGAGCCGCCGGCTGCTGTATGCGAAGGTCACGCCGTTCTTCCTGGACCTGTTCGAGTGGGCGGGACTGGAAGAGTACGACTACGTCGTCAACGCCGAGACCGACATGGCGTGGATCAAGCCCGGTTTCGAGGACTTCATCGCGGAGGCCATGCGCGGCTACGACTACATGGGTCCGGGCTTCTTACGAGGCACGGCCCGCACCTCGAAGTGGCGGCCCTACCGGAGCCTGCGGCCGGAGCTTCCCGAGCTTCACGCCCTGCTGGGGGTAGCGGGCACCAACCGGTGCTTCAGCCCAGCTCAAGTGTTCAGCGCGAAGTACATCAACGCGCTGCTGTCGAGCCCGTTCTACGACGACCTCAAGCGGTTCGTGATCCGCAATCAAGCGCCGGACAAGTCGTTCACGCTCCAAGAGGTGCTTCTTCCCACGCTGGTGGATGCCCTGTCGCTAACTGGCCGTGACTATCCCGGCCACCTCGCCACGGTAAACCGCTATCGGCCCTACCACGCCGCGCGAAGCGTCGTACACGCAGTCGGCGTTCCCGATGCGTACTTCGTGCACCCGATCCGGCGCGATGAGCAGGACCCAGCCCGCATCGCGGCCCGGCAGATCATCGCGGGCGCGTCCGCCGTAGGAGTGGGCCAATGATCAGCGTCATCGTCAGATTCAAGAACGAAGCTAACTACCTCGCAGCGGTGCTCCAGGCGATCCGCACGCAGAGCAGCCGGGAGCGAGTCCAGGTCGTCGCCGTCGACAACCTGTCGTCGGACGGCTCGCGGCGCATCGCCTCGGAGTACGCGGACATGATGCTCGACATCGATGACTACCGGCCCGGCGCGGCGCTGAACAAGGCCATCGACGCGTGCTCGGGCAGTTCCGTGGTCATCCTCAGCGCCCACGCCATTCCCGCCCACGATCGATGGCTGGACAACCTCAGCTCATGGCTGGCCAATCCTGCCGTCCTGGGCACATACGGCGGCCAGCTCTACCCGATCACTTCGCGTTTCCTGGACAAGCGTGACCTTGACATCTTCTCCAGCCTGACCCCCCGCACAGAGGCCCGCGATTCCGATTTCTGGAACGCGAACTCGGTGTTTCACCGCACGGCATGGGAGAAGGAGCAGTTCGACGAGGAGACCATCGAGCTGGAGGATCACTACTGGACCAAGCGCCATCTCGCGCAAGGCGATCAGTGGGTCCGGTTCGAGCCGTCCGCGCTGGTGTACCACTACGGTCACGAGGCACGAAACGATCGAACGTTCCTGCCTCCGTCGGCTTTGTCCGACGAGCAGCGGATTCGCCGCGCCATCGGCGTTCTGGACTCCGGCGACGAGTCGTGGCCAGCGGTCATGTCGGCGGGGCTGACCATCGCGACCCTGTCCGAGCATCCGGTCGCCGCCGATGCGGTCGCTGCGCTCGGGCGGACGCTGGCGAGCCATCCTGACTTCGACGTTCGGTGGCGTGTCGCTGGCGCGCTGGGACGAATCCGGCACGAGGACTCAGCGCGCCACCTGTCGGCTGCGCTGGCCGATCCGTCCTTCTACGCCCGCGACGAAGCAGCGTGGTCACTGGGCCGGCTGGGCACACTCGCTGTTCCGGAGCTGCGCCGCGTCGCCCCGACGCTCGGTATCGAGCACCAGCCGTTTGCCGCGCTCGCGCTGGGCCTGACCGGCGACGAGGCAGCGGCTCAGATGGCCATCGACCTTCTCCGGCGAGGCATCGTCCAGGGCGACAAGGCAACCCGGCGAGACGCCCTGTACTTCCTGGGAGAGGTGACGGCTGCGCCGCAGTCCTTGTCCCTCTTGCCGATGGTGCTGGCCTACGTCGATGACACGGACGCGGACCTGGCACGAGCCGCCACGTGGTGCTGGGGAGCGCTCGCCAGCCGATACCCCGAAGCCGCCCAGGACGGGGCTGCCCGCATCGTCGAACTCATCGATCGCCATCCGATCGAAACAGTGCGATACGAGGCCGTGGTGGCCCTGGGGAAGGCAGTCCAGGCCGCCCCCGCTGCCCAGAGCATCCGGCACATCGAACGGGCTCTGGGACAAGACGGCGCGGGCCGTGTCCGGTACGCGGCGATGCAGACACTGCGGCTGCTGGCCCCGGGCGGTGCGGTGAGCGCCAGAGCTGCGGCTGGTCACGACAACGATCCTGACTTCGGGGTCCGCTTCGAGCGACAGCTCCTCCTGCGGGATCTGGGATCGGCCGACTAGAAACCATCGACAACGAACGTGGCTCGGCCCGTAGTACGGGCCTGCTACGAGTTTCACTGAAAGGCTTCGTATGTGGGTTCTGGGGATCAACTGGAAATGGCATGACAGCTCGGCCGCGCTGGTGGACGAAACCGGCAAGGTCTGGGCTTTCGCCGAAGAGGAACGCTTCACCAGAAGCAAGCACGCTTGGGACACCTTTCCGTCCCGGGCCACGCAATACTGCCTGAGCGTCGCGGGTATTACCTGGCAGGACATCGACACGGTCGCCGTGGGATGGGACGTCGCGCACCTGCGAGACAGCGAAGACGCACTGTTCTCCGCGATCTTCGACACCGACCTTCCCGCCGCTGACCGGCCCCAACTGGTCTTCGTGAAGCATCATCTGGCCCATGCGATATCCAGCTTCTACGCCTCCGGCCGGGAACGCGGCGGCGTCTTGGTCGTGGACGGCAGCGGGGAGACCAACTCGGCCACCATCTACCGCGCCGACCGCGCCACCGGGCTTACCCCACTGCGGTCCTGGGATCGCCGCTTCTCCTTGGGATCGCTGTACATGGCCGCCACGCAGCATCTCGGATTCGGCAGACTCGACGCGGGCAAGACCATGGGCCTTTCGTCGCACGGGATGAACGACAGCAGCTTCATTCTGCCCATCGGCGACCTTCTTACGGAAAGCCTGGGGACCTCGCCAGTCGCCGACACCGATCCCGGCCAACACTTCGATGTCTTCACCGCCGCGTGGGCCGCCCATCTGGACAACCAGTTCGGCACGATCAAGACCGGGACGCCCGATCTGCACCTCGACCCCATAGCGCGCCAGATCGCCGCCACCGCGCAGCGGACGGTCGAGACCGTCTTCCGTGCGCTGCACGCCGAAACGGCGGCGCTGAGCGGCTACGAGACGGTCTGCCTGGCCGGAGGCGTCGCCCTCAACTGCGTAGCGAACGGAATGCTCCCGGAGCCGGTCTACATACCGCCGTTCCCGCACGATGCGGGCGTCGCTCTGGGAGCCGCCTGGTCGATCTGCCCGCCCCGCGCCACCGGCGCGCCCCTCTCGCCCTACCTCGGGACGCAGATCACCCTCGGTGACGAGATTCAGATGCTGCGTGAGGCGGGCTGCACAGTTAGCGAATTCGATGCGCAAGCCGTAGCGCAGGCGCTGTGCGCGGGCAAAGTCGGAGCGGTAGCGCAAGGGCGCGCCGAAGTCGGGCCGCGGGCGTTGGGCCACCGCTCCATCGTCGCGCTTCCCCGGCCGGCGACGGTCCAAGCGAAGGTGAACCAGCTCAAGGACCGCGAAGGCTGGCGACCCTTCGCGCCTATCGCTTTGGCGGACTATGCGCCGAGGCTGTGGCCACGCCAAGGCACACGCTCGCAGTACATGATCGGCACTGCCGTGGTGTCCGGCGCGGGCCGCGAGATCCTGCCAGCGGCGGCCCACGTCGATGGAACGACGCGCCCGCAGGAGGTCTCAGCGACGCAGGACATGCACATCGCCGAGGTGCTGAAAGAACTCGAACGGGGCGGTATCCCACCGGTGCTGATCAACACGTCGTTCAACGGCCGAGGTGAACCGATCGTCAACACCGCCCATGATGCCGCCCGGACCTTCCTGACGCTCGGGCTCGACTTCCTCGTGCTCGACGACTGCTTGATCAAACGGCCGGACAACTGATCACTCCGCGACGCCTGCTGACCCCGTTTGACGCCCCGGCCCGATGATGATCCTTCTATCAGAAAGACCGACATGACATATCGACCCCGCGTGCTTTTCGTACATCCTGGTCCGAAGTTCAATCGCGTCGGCGGTGCCCGCATGAGATGGGACGCACTCGCCGCCGGAATGAGCCAGACTGCGGACGTCCTCCGCTTCGAGACCCACTGCGCCGACGACTGCCCCGACCATCCGCAAGGACCTGCCGTCACCGATTCGCCGGGTTGGATGCCCGACCACGACCCGTACTGGATCTACTACTGCCACAAGGTTTCCAAGCAACTCCAGCAGTTCGCCGCCGAATGCGAGCCAGATCTGATCGCGGCCAGTGGACTGGAGATGACGCGGTATCTGTCCGAGATTCCCGCCTCGGTTGTCGCCCGGCGGGTCATCGACATCAAGGACGTCGAGTCACAGCTGCGCCTTGACATCGCTCACGCCACCCGCGACCGGCCCCAGTACGCCGACTACGCCTCACCCGAGGTAGCCCGCCAGCTCGGCGCACTCGAACGCGCAGCGTCGAGCGCCTGCGACGCGGTATGGACCTGCACCGACCGCGACCGCGCGGAGCTGATCGACAGATACGGACTCGATCCAGCGAGCATTTGGGTTCTTCCCAACGCCGTCGCCGAACCTGACGAGGCAGCGCCGACGAAGCCGACGCGCGTCGTCCTGATCGGGAATCTGCGGTATTTCCCGGTTGTCCAGGCCGCCGAGTACGTCATCGATGTGCTGACTCCGGCACTGCGCCGACGCCGTCCCGCCCTGGAGATCCTGCTCGCGGGCCGTGGCCCCTCCGAGGCGCTGGCCGACAAAGCCGCGTCGGCCGGGGTGCAGATCGTCGCCGACCCGGAGGAAATGTCGCCCTATTGGCGTGACTCGGTGCTGGTCGTCCCGTTGAGCCTCGGCGGGGGCAGCAGACTCAAGATCCTCGAAGCGTTCGTGAGCTTCTGCCCCGTCGTTTCCAGCGCCAAGGGCATCGAGGGCATCACCGCGCAGGACGGACAGCACTACTTCCTGGCCGAGGACGCCGCCTCATACGTCGATGCCGTGCTGCGCCTCATCGACGACGACACGTTGCGGCTGGCTATGGTGCAACGCGCCCGCGAGTTCGTGCTCGCGCACAACGGCATCTCCGCCGTCGCTGGCGCATTCGCCGACTTCATCAAGAACGACACCGGCCGGTCTCGGGGGGACCGGTGAGAACACTCATCTTTGGCTCGATCCGGCCATGGGCGCCGTTCGGCGGCGGCATGAGAGCCCGATCGATCTCGCTTGCCTTGGCACGCCTCGGGGCGGTCGATCTGGTGGTTCTGAAGTATCCGACCGCACCGGACGACGATCCGCCGCTGCCCCACTTCGACCGTGTTCACGCCGTCCGCGATCGGTTCGACATCGCAGAGAACCGCAAGCTGATCGCCGAAAGCCTCCCACCGTGGGCGCTGGAGACCGACTACGACATCGTGTGGTTCAACCAGGAGCGCGTCTGGCTGACCGCCCAGGGTCTGGTGAGCGGCCGTCCCATTGTCGATGTCGACGACCTGCAAGACGTGGTGCTTGAGCGGTGGCTGGCGGTGGGGACAAAGCCTGACGGCACGAAGCTCACCGATGGCGACCGACAGCGGATGACCGCCGAGATCGGCTACTGGAGGGGCATTCACCAGCAGGTTGCCGACCAAGCCCACGCGATCGTGTTCTCCAGCGAGCACGACCGCCGGCGGTTCGGCTTCGGCAACTCCGTCGTCGTGCCCAACACCTATGAGAAGACGGGCACGGTGACCAAGCACCGGTCGTTCACGCCCACCATCCTTTATCAGGGCTACATGGAGTGGTCGACGAACGAGGACGCCGCCCTGTGGCTGGCGGAGGAGATCGTGCCCCGGGTGCGGCAGACGATTCCCGATGTCCGGCTCTTGCTCGTCGGTGCTCCCTCCGCCCGGGTGAAAGCGCTGGACAGCGAGGCGTGGATCGACGTTATCGGCGAAGTGCCGGACATGCACCCTTACCTGGCGTACGCGGATCTGCTCGTCGCGCCGCTGCGGGTGGCCGGGGGAACCCGTATCAAGATCCTTGAGGCGTTTGCGCACCACATCCCGGTGGTGACGACACCGATCGGCGCGGAAGGGCTCGATGTCACCCACGGTGTGCACCTTCTGCTGGCCGAGCAGGCAGACGACCTGGCCGCCGCCTGCGTAACCCTGCTACAGCATCGCGACGCGGCGCGGCAGCTCGCCGAACACGCACACGACCTCTACCGGCGGGCGTACCGGCCAGAGCGCGCCTTCGCCGCCGTCGAAGACGCCGTACAACTCGCCACGGCGGGCGCGGCACGCCTTCCCGCCCGGCCCGGCCACAGCGGCTAACAACCAACCACAGGCGATGGGCCACGCGCCCACACGCCCGGCCACCACGCTTGAGCCACCCGCGCCCTTCCTGCGAATAGGAGCAAACTCGTGCACCTGCACCACCTCGGCGATATCACCACCGACGCCCAGACAGCGCTTATCACCGGCGACCCCGACCGCGTTCCGCTGCTGGCCGAAGACCTCGGAACCGTCAAGACGACCTGGACCAAGCGCGGCTACGTCTGCGCTGAGGTATGGACAGCCGACGAGCCGATCCTCGTGTGCTCGACAGGCATCGGCGGCCCCACCACCGCGATCGTCGTCGAGGAGCTGGCGCAGCTCGGGGTGTCGCGGCTGATCCGAGTGGGCACGTGCGGATCGATGCAAGCGAAGGTGCGCGCCGGCCACATCGTCATTTCGAGCGGTGCCGTGCGCGACGAAGGCACAAGCCATCAATATCTCCCGCCCGAGTATCCGGCGGTACCGAGCTTCGCGCTCCTGCGGGCTGTCGCCGACGCGGCCGAGGCCGAAGGCGCACCGCACCATGTCGGGATCACTCACTGCAAGGACGCCTACTACGCCGAGAAGCCGGACGGCTTTCCGCGGGCAGACGACTGGCGCAAGCGCTGGGCCGAACTGCGCTCGGCGGGCGTGCTCGCTACGGAGATGGAAGCCGCCGTGCTGTTTGCCGTGGCCGCCGTACGCGGACCGCTCGCCGCAGCTCTCTTCGTCGCCGTCGACAGCACCCTGTCGCCGGACGAAACTCTCGCCAGCCTGCGTACCGCCGCCCGCGTAGCCGCTCGCGGTGCCGCCGCCACGCGATGAGCGGGATCGATGAGGACCGCCAGCAAATGCGCCCCCTGACGCCTCGACCGCCGCGACACACAGAAGGACGTGACCGGTGCTCCACGACAGCGAAACCCGCCCACCAGCCGTAGCGAAGACCGCGCTGATCACCGGGATCACCGGTCAAGACGGCTCGTACCTTGCCGAGTTCCTCCTCGGCAAGGGCTACACCGTCCACGGCCTGATCCGGCGTCCGTCAGCGGTCGCCACCCCCTGGAGCGCCGCCGTACCCGAAGGACCATTGGCCATATCGCCGCCGAATCTGAAGCTGCATTACGGTGACCTCAGCGACGGCCATCGCCTAACCGCGCTGGTGGACGCGCTCAGACCAGATGAGATCTACCACCTCGGCGCGCAATCAGACGTGGGTGTGTCGTTCCAGGTGCCCGAGCACACCGGCACGATCACCGCGCTGAGCACGACCAGACTTCTCGAAGCAGCCCGGGAAACGGGCCTGCCCATCCGGTTCTACCAAGCGTCAAGTTCGGAGATGTTCGGAGCATCCCCTCCACCGCACTCCGAGACGACACCATTCCATCCGCTGTCGCCGTACGCGGCGGCCAAGGCATACGCCTACTGGATGACGCGCAACTACCGCGACGCCTACTCACTATTTGCAGTCAACGGGATTCTGTTCAACCACGAGTCGCCTAGAAGAGGCGTCAACTTCGTCACACGAAAGATCGCCGTCGCGGCGGCCAGAATTGCACGGGGTGAACAGGACTGCCTATACCTCGGAAATCTCGACGCTCGCCGCGACTGGGGATACGCACCGGAATACGTCGAGGCCATGTGGAAAATGCTCCAACTCGACGACCCCGACGACTACGTACTCGCCACCGGGACCAGCTACAGCGTCCAGGAATTCGCACAGTTCTGCTTTGAGCACGTCGGCCTCGATTGGCGACAGCACGTCCGCCACGATCCCCGGCAGCTTCGCCCCTCTGACGTACCCACTCTCATAGGCGATGCCTCCAAAGCGGCCCGCAGCCTCGATTGGAAACCCACCGTCCTCTCGCCCGAACTGGCCCGCATCATGACCGACGCCGAACTGCAACGGCCATAACGAAAACCAACGACCCGAAGGATGTGTTAATGCATCTCGATAAAGTGCTGGCCTCCGTGGCCGGCATCCCTCACATGAGCACCGAGCGCGGCAAAGAGATCTATGAATTCGTGCGCCAGGAGCGCCCAAAATCAGTCCTGGAACTCGGATTCGCCCACGGCGTATCAGCTTGTTACATCGGAGCAGCGCTTAAAGACAATGGCAGCGGCCAGCTCACGACCATTGATGTTCACGCTGCGCGCGACCGCGAGCCCTGCATCGAAGAACTTCTGCAAACGACCGACCTCCTCGATTGGGTCCGGCCCATCTACACTCCGACGTCATACACCTGGGACCTCATGCAGATGCTGGAACAGCAGCGGCAGGGTGAATGGACATTCGACTTCGCGTTCATCGACGGAGCGCATAGCTGGTTCGTCGACGGGCTCGCATTCTTTCTCGTCGACAAGCTCCTAAAGCCCGGCGGATGGATGCTATTCGACGACCTCGACTGGACCTACGCCACCAGCCCCACGCTCGGCCAAACTGACTTCGTCCGGTCAATGCCCGAGGACGAACGCAACACGCCTCAGATCGGCAAGGTATTCGAGTTGCTGGTCGCACAGCATCCCGGATACGACGAGTTCCGCAACGACGGAGCGTGGGGCTGGGCACGAAAGGCAATTATATAATACGTTGACTGCGATCCGAGCTAGATGCGGGCGCGGACAGCCGAGGCGGGATGGCCATTCACAAGGATCTGTGTCGTGTCATAGATATCAAGCCCGCCCGCGACAAGAGCCTTCGTGAGGACTTCCTCGTTTCGCCGGTTTACCAGCACAACCGCCCGGCCCGACTTCGGATTCAGGACCCTGGCGAAACTCGCGGCCATCTGGTCCGCAAAATTGCCGTAGTCGCCGATCTCCTGATCGTGCTCACCCCACGGCGGGTCGGTGACAACAACATCCACCGAGCCGGTCCGAATCGAGGGAAGGTCGAAGGCGTCCTCGGCAAGGAACTTAACCTTGCGGTTCCTTGCCAGGGCGGGGGCAAACTCCGGTTGGTGGTGACGAAGTGCCAGATCGCTATAGGTGATGGATCGCGCTGGCGATCGGAGGCGAGCGAGCACGAGCGCGCCGCTCCCGGCAAACGGGTCAAGGAAGACGTCGGTCGAAGACGGTTCGCTTGCCGCCACCAGTAGAGCCGACAGCTCGGCGGAAAGGGCACCCTTGGCCTTCGTGGGAGGATCGTCATCGCGTAGCCGCTGCCCGAAGTAGAGAACCTCTGACTCGCGGCGACCGATAACCCAGAACTCCTGACACTGCCCCCGCGGAGTCAGCCGTAGGCCCGACGCCGAGGCGACGGCTCGTTCAAGGGCCTGACGCGCTCGGGGATCGCATGACACGAGCTGTCCATCGATGTGATACATGAGGCGAAAGCCCGGAGGGTTCCTCGGGCCGCGAAGGTTCGGGATGTCGGTGGCTAACCGACTTACTGACGCAGCCAGTGCGTTTCTCCTGGGGGTCTGCGCGCGAATAGCAAAGACATTCTTCGCGTATGGCACCGGGTGCGCCGACTGGAGCTGCGAGCTTGACTCGAATACGAGCGCGCTATCGTCGCCATATTCGATCTTGGCGTTCGCGAAGTCCGCCAGCACTGCCCGTTCGGCCAACGCGGTCGCGCCAGCGGGAAACTGGATGAGATATCGCACGACGGAAGTATAGTACGCGCACGTGGGGGCAGTTTTGGCCACGTCGACTATGTAGCGGCCGTCATCGTCACCCCTGGGGTGGTACGCGCACGCCCGCGCAAGGCGCTGGACTGGGGGTGCCTGCTGCGCCGGACGCCGGTGGGATGGCAGGCTTGGCAGTGTGGGTGAGCCGGACGCTGCGAGCGGGGCTGCCGCCGAGGCGGCGGTGCCCGAGGCGCTGCGCGGCGAGCGGCTGGCCGCCCGCAAGCGGTGGCGGCTGGAGCAGACCGGGCTGCTCGCCTGGGAGCTGGTGGTGCTGCAAGGCCGCCGCTGGGACCGCTCGCGCGGGGCGTCGATGAGCCTGCTGGCCCGGATCGGGGCGACGCTGGCGTTCGAGGAGGCGGTGTTCGCGGTCTGGGACCTGGTGCGCGAGGACCCGCCGCCAGACCGTGAGCGGGTGTACCGGCTGCGGGGCGACTTCGGGCCGGTCGCCATCGCCCACACCGATGATGCGACGTTGATCGCGCGTGCGGGGGGTCCGTTCCTGCTGATGTCCGATCGAGTCGGGGAGCGGGTTTGGCGTATCGACGGCGATGAGGTGTGGGACGAGGACTTGGCCGAGATTCTGCGGGAGATGGTGGAGGTGGCCGAGGGGCGTCCCGCGGTCGACGAGTCGCAGATTCCGCCTATGCCGGTCCTGCCGTGGCATCGCCCGGCGCAGGGCGGCTCCGGGTCTTGAGCCTGCCGCTGGCGCGTCGCCGTTCGGTGATGTGGTAGGCGGCGGCGATGCGTTCCTCGGCGCGTTCGCGTCGTTTGTAGGCCGCGTCCATGCCGAGTCCGACAGCTTGCGCCGCTTGCGGTAGCGGCTGGCCGTAGAGGACGGTGCGGGTGATCAGCTCTAGGCCGATCGGGTCGAGGGGTCGGCCGGCGGCGGCGACTTCGGCGGCGATCTGCTCCAGGGCGAAGCCCCAGCCGTGCAGGCCGGGATCAGGGCTGGGCCGCCAGCCGAACTCGGCCGGGATCTCGCGGTAGCGCGAGGAGCGGCCCCGCTTGACCTGGCGGCGGCCCGCCTCCAGCAGGCGCCCTTCCACGTGCGGCCTGCCGAGGGTGAGCCGGGGCAGCCCGGACAGGAACCCCTCCACCAGGTCGGCGGATATGTCGCGGCGTTCGGTCATCTTCTGGGCGCGGTAGCGGCCCTCGATGTGGTTGAGCCCGTGCAGGGCCAGGCCGAGCGCGACCAGCCGCCACGCCTTCGCTTCCCGGCCTCCGGCACGGGTGCGGCGCACGACGCCTTCCCATGGCGGATCGATGCTCTCGTCCATGCCCTGGCGGGCGACCAGCTCGGCGCGCAGATCCAGAGGCTGGGTCTCCCGGTGCGGCCAGCCGGGAGCCAGCGATCCCGCCGGGATGGTCATCTGGGCGGACAGCTGCTCGAAGGCGTGGTCGATGCGTCCGAGGATCGGAGCCTCGGCCGCGAACGCCTCAACGATCATTGTCCCCCGCATGACGAGACCCATTCTCGCCCGCGACGGGACGCCTCCGACCGCCGATCAAGACCGGTGACAGGCGAGCTCTCTGTGATGTGGATCACCCGATGTCGAGAATCCCGGCAGGCGGACACCCCTTGATGGGTGCGAGGCGAACGTTTCCGCCTCGCCTGTCACCCGCCTGTCAGGTCCGGGCGCACCTGCCTGTCAGGTTTGTGCGCAACGCGCTGACCTGGGCTGACAGGTTGTGTCAGACGCTGACAGGTTCGGTGCGCGTTCGTTTGCCCGGACAGCGCCGTACTGAGTGCAGCGACCCTCAACCCGAACACCGATCCCGAACGCCGAAGGAGGCACCCGATGGCCACGAGCCGCACACCGGCCGCATCGTTCTCATGCTTTGAGGAGTCTGATGGCTGATAAGCCACCCAACAGTTCTACCACCTGGCCCAACACGACCCCTTCCCTACCCAACAGCAACCTCGCCTCCACCCAACAGCCCCCGTCCGGGCGACCCAACAGGCCACGCGGGGAACGGATCGAGGGCATCGCCCAGACCGTGATCATGCTGGCGATCGGCGGAGCTGCCGGGGCCGCCTCGTTCACCCATGTGCACGATGTGGCCGCCGCGCATGGCCAGCCGGGCTGGCTCGCCTGGACCGACGCCGTGACGTTGGAGCTGGCCTCGATCGCCGCCGGCCTGGACCTTCGCAGGAGGAAACGGATCGGCAAGAGCGTGCGCTTCCCGGCGGCCGTGCTCACCGTCGCGGTGATCCTGTCGCTGTCGGCGCAGGTCGTCGAAGCCGAACCCTCGGTCATCGGCTGGCTGGCCGCAGCGCTCCCGGCGCTGGGGTTCCTGGCGATGGTGAAGATGGCGATGGGTCGCGCCGACACCGGACCAGCAGTCCCGCCCGGCGGCCCGCCGGTCCCGGACGAGACCGCCACGGTCGCGGACGAGACCGCCATGGTCCCGGACGGGCCGGTGCCGGACCGGGGCGAGCCCGGCAGCGTCCAGGACGGGCCGGGACCGTCCCGGCCGAGCGTGGACGTGACCGCGCTCGTTCCCGCCGCCACGCTGGCGGCGCGAAGCCTTGCCGCGCAAGGCATCCCAGTCAACCGCGACACCCTGGCCCGGCAGATGCGCGCCGATGGGCACCCCCCTGTCGACCGCTACCGCCACCGCCCTGACGAGGCTGCTGCGCGACCAGCCGCCCACCGACCCGGCCGACGAGCCCGGCGGTGTGCTGACCGGCGCCGTCAGCCCCTCGTGACAGACACCTCGGCGTCTATCAGATCCGCGATTCCGTTACCCGGCAAGGAAAACCTTCTTGAACACACCCTGGACAGCCCGCCCATGCTCACGCTACGAAAGGACACCCCGACCATGAACACCCTCCTCCCCACCGCCCCGAATCGCACTCCCGCCGCCGCTTCTGTCAGCGCCATGCCCCTGTTGGACGGCAACGACACTCGTCGATACGGGACCTGTGGCCGGTCCCGCGTCGGTGTCTGGGTCGGTTCACGGGTCAGTCTTGATACTGACCCCCAAACCGACCCCCTGAACCGCCCAACAGGGCAGGTCAGCGCGGCCAACAGCAATCCGTGCAGCACCCCGACAGACCCTTCTAGGGGTCTCCCCCATGGGGGTATATATGCGTAACCCCCGAAACCCGCAACAGCCCAAAGGCAGACCTCTCGACCCGCTGACGAGGCTGCGTAACCACATCAACGACCGCGACCTTCTGATCCTGTCGTGGCTCTACGACCACCACGCGCTCACCTCGGCACAGATCGCACACGCCCTGTTCCCGTCGCTGGACTACGCCCAGCGCAGGCTGCGGCTGCTCACCGAGCTGCAAGCCATCAGCCGGTTCCGCCCGAACAAGCTCGACGGCGGCTCCTACCCCTATCACTACCTGCTCGACCAACTCGGGTTCGTCTACATCCTCGGCGAACGCGACGAAGGGCTGCCCCGACGCGACGAGGCCCGCAGGCGCAAGCAGTCGGTGATGACCCGACCGGACCTGCGGCACCTGCTCGGCGGCAACCAGTTCTTCATCGACCTCGCCGGGCAGGCCCGCACCACACCCGGAGCCGCGCTGGAGACGTGGCGGCCGGCTGCCGCCTTCCACACACCCATCAACCTGCTCCGTCCCGGAGACAGCATGGCGATGGCCGCCACCAAGGGTGTACGGCTGCCACGCCCGGACGGAGCCGGAGTGTGGCGGCAGGACGGGCGGGCGGTGCCGTTCTGGGTCGAGTACGACACCGGCACCGAACGCCTCGAAGTCCTCGCCGAGAAGGTCTTCAAATACGCCACCCTCGCCAGAGCCGCCGTGTGGGCGTGGCCCGCGCTGTTCCTGCTGCCCTCGCAACGGCGCGAGGACAACCTGCACCACGAGATGGCCACCTACCTCCGCCCACCCAACGCCCTGTGGTTCACCGCCAACACCGAACACCTCACCGCCTCCGGGCTCGGCCCCGCAGGCAGGGTCTGGCGGGCAGGCGGCCCGCTGCGGCCCCTCGGCGTCCTGCCGCTGATCGACCTGCCCTACCTCGACCCCGAACACGACCAGCGGCACCACGTCGCCAACCCGCGCCCCTGGACCGCCAAACCCGGCATCGAGCCCGACGAGGACTAACCCCCGGCCCCTCGCCCCAACCCTCTGCCGCAGCCTCACCCGGTCCACACCCGCCGGGTGAGGCTGCGCCCCGACCCGACCTGACAGCCCAGCACAACGGGCCTCACACGCCACCACTGCGAAAGGGGACTCATAAAGAGGACATCCGAAAAATCCATGCACAGCAACGCTTGCAGCGCCGCAAGCAGAGCAGGTGGCCCGGCAGCACGCCGGAGCCCACCCACGCAGACCAAGTCACCACCTCCACGCCCGTCCGGGGCTGCGGAGGCGTCGCGCCGCCTTTGGCGCAGAAGGGATCACCCGATGAACGCATACCTGACCCCCAGCCAGCCACGCGCACCAGCGGAGTCTCAATGGGTTTTGTCAAGCGGCAGCCGTGAGTTCTGCGGCGGCGGGCTGGAAGGTGCGGGCGTCGCGTAGGAGCGCCCAGATCACATCGACCAGGCGTCGGGCGAGGGCGATCAGCGCTTGTACGTGGATCTTGCCCTCGGCTCGTTTGCGTTGGTAGAAGGCGCGTGACGGGCCTTCGGGCCGGGTGGCCGACAGCGCGGCCATGTAGAACACGCGGCGCAGGCCCCGGTGGTATCGCTTGGGCCTGTGCAGGTTGCCTCGTATACGGCCGGAGTCGCGCGGGACGGGTGCCAGCCCCGCGTAGGCGGCCAACCGGCCCGAGGTGCCGAACGCTGCTTGCACATCGCCGCCGGTCGCGGCGAGTAGCTCGGCGGCCAGCAGCGGTCCGAAGCCCGGCACGCTGGTGATCGAGGCGGCAAGAGGGTAGCCGTCCAGCAGGCCGGCGATCTGCTTGTCGAGTTCTTTGATCTCGCGGTCGAGGTCGAGCAGCTGCGCGGCGAGCTGGGACACCAGGGGCGCGGTTGCCGCCTCGGCGGGAACAACGATGTGCTGCTGGCGCGCGGCGGCTTTCGCCTTGGCCACAAGCGCGGCGGCCGACCGTGCGTCACGGTGACGCAGCCAGGCGGCGAGCGTGTCATCGTCGATGCCGCGGATCGCCTCTGCCGTGCAGAACCCGGTCACCAGGATCAGCGCCGATCGGGTGGAGAAGTTGAACGACCTCTCCAGCGCCGGGAACACCGCCGCCAGCATGTCCCGGAGCCGGTTGACGTTGCGCACCCAGTCGCCCACCACATCGGTGCGGCGCGCGGTCAGAACTCGGACCTCGGAAATCACCGGGTGCGCCGCAGCCACAGTCGTCAAATCCGTACGCAGCCGTGCGGTCTCGGCGATCGTGTGGGCGTCCTTGGCGTCGGTCTTGCCTTCGCCCGAGTAAGCACCGGCCATCCGGTTGACCAGGCGGCCGGGCACGTAGAGAGCCCGCTCACCGTTCGCCGCCAGGACGGCCAGCAGGAGCCCGGCACCACCAGAGGTCATATCGACCGCCCAGCACACCGAGTCGGCAGCCTGGCGGGCTCGGGCGATAACCGCCTCGATCTCGGCCTGGCCGTTAACCAGCGCGCGGGAGAACACCACCTTGCCGGTGGCGTCCACCGCACACGCATGATGGGAGCTTTTACCCACATCAATACCGACCCAGATCCTGTCGCGAACCTTCACCGACGTCCCTTCTACGTAACGGCATTCCTGCTCTCGGATCACCCCGGGCAGCAGCTCCATAAACAGCGACAACAGCGCACAGATCTCAATCAGCAGCCGGGTGTCCAGGGACGGCGGGGCGGCCACTCCGCAGAGGCCACCAAGGGCAGAGAAACATCAGCCACACCCCACCGCCCCCGAGCATCCGGGGCACCAGGCCCCAGACGATCAACAACCTTAAGGAGGTCCTCCATGACCGCGTTGACAGCACCACCTCAAGGCTTGCAACACCTTATGGAGAAACATGGCCGAAGACGCCCCGGCCTTTGACGCCGGACCCACCCCAGCCCCGACCACCCACCACACCACGGAGGCCACCAGCACCGCCACAGCGGCGCGAGCGCGCAGACCGCGACGGCTGACCGGCAAGGCCCGTATCGAGGCCGCGATAGCCGAGCACGCCGCACGGCTGGCCGCCGACGCCCCACCCCTGTCACCCGAACAACGCCGCCGTATCGCCGAACTGTTCGCCTACACCCCACCCCAATAGAGCACCACCACAACCGCAACGGGCGTGGCACCCGAGACTGTCTCGGCGGCCACGCCCTTTCGCTTCTTCACCCGCAACCCGTTGCCGGACAACAGCTCTCACGCCGCAGCGGCGGGCTGCTTCGCCTTCCTGCGGCGCGGCGTGACCGTCACCCCCACCAACGCGGGCGTGGCCTCAGCGGCCCGCTGCTCCTTGAACCGGATCTCGACCTTCGTCGGGTCGAACGTCCGCCCGCCCTTGCCCGACGCCAGCAGTCGCACCGTCACGAGGGTGTCCACGACGAGCCGCTGATGCGACAACGGCAGCGCCTTCCACGCCGCCATCATGTCGGCCGCGCCGATCAACGGCCTGAGCGGCGAGTCCACCAGCGCGTTGTTCAACTCACGCTCGATCGCGTCGATACGCTTCTGCCCCGCCGCGCTCGCCGAGTGCAACTGCGCCTTGGACACCTTCCCCAACACCTGATCGGCGGCCATGTCATTCAAGTTCTCCCGGATCGCCGCCGCCTGCGCCCGCAACGCTGGAGCGTCGATCTGCGGCGACGCCGGACGCAGCAGGTCCACCGCGTCTTTACGCGCCAGCCGAGCCAGGATCGTCGCCACAACGAGGCGGTCCACGTGCTCGACGCTGCGGGTCATGTGCGCCTCGTCCTTGCACTTGTAACGCGGAGCCCGCCCACCCAACGTGACCTCCACCCCGACCGGCTTGGTGAACAACTCATCAGTGCAGATACCGCATTTGAACAACGTCGTCCCGAGGTACTTCGGCGCGGCTCCAGGACCGGTGCGCCGGTTCGGGTCGGTCAGAATCCGCTGCACCGCACGGAACGTCTCCAAGGGCACCAGAGGCTCCCACGGCGCGGTGCCGACCTCTTCCTCCTGGAACACCATGAACCCCGCGTTACGCGGACGCAGCAGGATGTCGCGCAGCGTCTCGGCCGACCACTCCGCCCCCGTCACGGTTGGGACCTTCTTCTCCCGCAGCTCCAACGCGAGCTGCCGCAGCGACGCGCCCTTCTCCTTCGTGTCGTCGGCTTCGGCGGCCTGCACCACCCGCACCGAACAATCCAGGACGACCTTCGCCTCGTCCGGCCGGACCGTGATCCCGTCGTCGTCGAACCCGTACGGGCGGCGGCCCCCACCGAACTCGCCCGCCAAAGCCTGCCGCTCACGCGCGGCCGACACCCGCCGCGCCGTGTCCCGCGAAGCCTTGTTCGCCATCGCGGTCAGCACCCGCGCCATCGTGATATTGCCGTCGTTGTCCAACTTCAGCGAACCGGTCACCGACTCCACCGGCACGCCAGTCTGCTCCACGACATCGATCAGGTCTTCCAGATCACGCGGGTCACGAAACGCCCGGTCCAGATCCAGAACCAGGAAGCCGTCCTTCTCACCGCTGGCCAGTAGATCGAGGGCCTGACGCAGCTTCGGCCGCACCGTACGCAACTCGTAACGGCCGTTCGGCAGGCGGATCTTTCGCCGCTTGAACGCCGACACACCCCGAACGCGCTTCTTCCGCCCCTGCGCGTCGACTTTCACCTCATCGGGCGGGATGTCGTTCTCGATCAACACCAGCGTGATCGTCCACCCCAGCAACTTGGCGTAATCGTAGATACGCTGGGTCTGATCAACGTTGCCCTTCGCGTTGCCGCCCTCGTCCAGATCGATCATGCGAAGGTCCGACAACCGAGCCATCGCCACCGCGTTCTGCGGCTTCCCGACAGGCTTAACCGTCTGTGTGCGTCGTTTCCCCATGTCAACCATGGTGCCACGCCTAATGTGTGGAAATCCAGGGTCCGGCAAGACGACGCTCGCCGTGCACTGGGGGCACCGGGTGCGGGCCCGGTTCCCGGACGGGCAGCTCTACGTCAACCTCCGCGGCTTCCACCCCACCGGCGACGCGGTCACCGCCGCCGGGGCGCTGCACGGCTTCCTGACCGCGCTGGGGCTGCCGCCGGGGCGGGTGCCGGGCGATCTCGAGGCGCGCGCCGCGCAGTACCGGACGCTGCTCTCCGGCCGGCGGATGCTCGTGCTGCTCGACAATGCCCGTGACGCGGACCAGGTCCGCCCGCTGCTGCCGGCCGCGCCCGGCTGCGTGGCCCTCGTCACCAGCCGCCACCGCCTCACCGGGCTGGTCGCCACCGAGGGCGCGCAACCGGTACTGCTGGATCTGCTCCCCGCCGACGAGGCCCGCGCGCTGCTGACCCGCCGGTTGGGCCCGGAGCGGATCCGGGCGGAGGCCGAAGCGGTCGACGCGATCGTCGAGCGGTGCGCCCGGCTGCCGCTCGCCCTCGCCGTCGCCGCCGCCCGGGCGGCGACCAGGCCGGGCCTGCCGCTCGCGAGTCTCGCGGCCGAACTGGCCGACCGCCTCGATGCGCTGCACGGCGACGAGCCCGGCACCGACGTGCGCGCCGTCCTCGACTGCTCCTACCGGCAGCTGACACCGGCCGCCGCCCGGCTGCTGCGCCTCCTCGGCCAGCATCCCGGCCCCGACCTCGGGGCGGCCGGCGCGGCCCGGCTCGCGGGGCACAGCCAGGCCGAGGTCGCGCCGCTGCTGGCCGAGCTCACGGGCGCGCACCTGCTCGCCGAGCCGGAAACCGGCCGCTTCACGATGCACGACGTGCTGCACGCGTACGCCGCCGAGCGCGGCCGCGAGGAGGACCCCGGCCCCGTGCGGGTCGCGGCCCTCGGCCGCCTCATCGAGTACTACGTGGACACGGCCACGGCCGCCATCGCGACCGTCCTGCCCGGCGAGTCGGACGCCGCCCCGACCGGCTTGTTCGACCAGGTGGCCGCCGCCCGGGCCTGGCTGGACCGCGAACGCGCCAACGCCGTCACGCTCGCCGGGCACGGCCGGCCCGCCGAGACGATCGCCATCGCCCGGACCCTGCAGCGGTACCTCGACCTGGGCTACTACACCGAGGCACAGGACCTGCACTCCCGGGCCCGCGAGGCCGCCCGGGAGCACGGCGACCCCACCGCCGAGGCCACCGCGCTGAACCATCTCGGCGTCACCTACCTGCGGCTCGGCCGCTTCGCCGACGCCGCCGAGCTGCACCACCAAGCGCTGGAACGGTTCCGGGCGGCCGGTGACGCCGCCGGCGAGGGGCGCAGCCAGGAGCTGATCGGCAACGCCGCATGGCGCCTCGGCGACTACGAGAACGCCCGCAAGTACCACTACGCCGCCCTCGACACGTTCCGGGCGGCCGGCCACCGGCTCGGCGAGGCGATCCAGCTCGTCCACATCAGCATCGGCAGCCGGCAGTTCGGCGACCTCGAGGCCGCGGCCGAGGGCCTCGACCGGGCCCTCATACTGCTGCGCGAGCTCGGCGCCCGGCACGGCGAGGCCTACGCGCTGGACACGCTGGGCCTGCTCCGCCAGGAGTCCGGCGCCGCCGAACGGGCCGTCGAGTGTCACGAGCAGGCCTACGCGATCTGTGCCGACATCGGCTACCCCGCCGGACAGGCGGACGCGCTGCACAACCTGGCCCGCTCGCTGCTCGTCCTCGGCCGGTCCGGGGAGGCGATCGTGCACCACGATCGCGCCCTGAGCCTGTTCCGCGAGATCGGGGCGCGCGCCCGCGAGATCGACACGCTCAACGGGCTGGGCGCCGCACTGGCCGCCGCGGGCGAGCCGGACGCGGCGCGGGACCGCTACACCGAGGCCCTCGCCCTCGCCGCGGAGACCGGCGAGCGGCTCCAAGAGGCCGTCGCCCACGAGGGCCTGGCAGGCCTCTACGCTGCGGCCGGCGACCGGGCCGGCGCCCGGCGCGCGTGGCGGCACGCCCTGACCGTCTACACCGATCTGGGCCTGCCCGACGCCGAGCGGGTCAGCGCGGCGCTGCGGGGAGCTCGATGACGACACCGGCAAGGGCCGATCCCTGCGCGGCCGGGTGGATAGGAGTCTGGAACACGATGGCGAAGAAGCACTGCCCACCGCAGTTCAAGGCTTCCGCGACCTGCAGCTCGGGCGCCAGCCGCGGTTCGTTGGCCGTCAACCGCCGATCCGCCAGCGCGCGGCGCCGCCCTTCACCCCGCTGACCGAACGTTCGAGGCCGCCTACCCGGTGCTTGGCGCACATGTCGACCAGCCCGTCCAGGTCGAATTTCCGCAGCAAACTGATGATGGCCTTGTGCTCGGTGTCGATGTGCTTCCGCGCCTCCGGCTGGCGCCACCACCACGTAGCGCTGTAGCCCTCCGACATCTGCCAGAGCCGGCGAACCTCGCGACGGAACTGATTGAGCGGTGACAGATCAAAGATGAGGAAATGGAATTCGCGGTTGCATCGCAACACTTCGGTGACGTTGCGCTCGTCGATCCCGGTCATCATCCTCTCGTTGAGGTCTTTCAGAGCGCTCAGCACGGCGGGGTCGGGGCGCGTCACCGTCCGGAGCAGCTCATCCTCGAGCAACGCGCGCATCCGGTAGATCTGGGCGAGGTCGTCGTCATCGAGCCGGGCGACCACATAACCTCGGTTGGCCTCGTAGCTGACGACGCCTTCGGACTCGAGGGTCCGGAGCGCTTCGCGCAGTGGGCTACGGGAAACGCCGATACGCTCGGCCAGGTCGACCTGGCGGATCTTCTCCCCCGGGAGCAGCACCCGGTCGATGATCAGACCACGGATCTGCGCGGTAGCTTCCAGAGTCAGCTGCAGCGGCTCTGCGACAGCCGGCGCGGGCTCACGCTTGAGAGACATGGGCCAGTTCGAGGCGGGTGGCGCCTCCGATCGATGTCACGCCAGGCGACCGATGAACGTCTACCATGTAGGCTCCCAACACTTGCAGACAAAGTTGCACTCAAGATAGCATGCGCCCCGTCGGACACCTCCACCATTCAATGCCGACCAGGATGCTCACCCGGCGAATAGGTAGGCAAACCCGCTGTAGCCGAATACCCCGGCGATTTACATAATTCAACGTCGATGGGAGCGCGTGCTGAACGCCGGGCCCGGACCGCAGGCCCCACGCAGCGCTGACGGCTGGCGACCCTACGCGGAGGCCCACGAGGTTGGTCCGAGTAACGTGACCGTCAACGCGATCCGGCCTGGGCTTGTCGAGGTACCACGCCAAGACCTGCCCGAGCAGATCAAGCAGGGCTTCCTGTCGATCATCCCGATGCACCGCCTCGGCGCACCGCGCGACATCGCCGCGATCGTCAAGTTCCTCGTCGGCCCCGACGCCGACCGGGTCACCGGCCAGGTGATCGCCGTCGACGGCGGCCAGACACTCGTCAGGGCATTCGACGCCATACCCTGGGTCGAGCCGGTGTTCGGCAAGGACAGCTCGCGCGGCCTCGTGTAACCGCGCATTCCGCTCCGGGCCGTCTGTCAAGGCCAAGACGAACGAACGCCGGGTACACCGTATACGCGGTCAAGCCGTTGCAGGCGTCCCGCTACGGGAACGCCTGGCGCTGTCCGGGGCCGAGAGCGACGCAGCCGACGCGCACCTGCTCGCGGACATGGTGCGCATCAGCTCGCACCAGCTGCGCCCGGTCGCCGCCGACTCGGCCGAGGTGGTCAGGTCGTCACCCGGATGCACGAGACACTGGTCCGCGCATCACCTCAACGAGGCAGCTGCTTGACATTCAAGCGCCTGGGATGCCGTTCGGAGAATGGCCGCCTCGTTGCGAGCCAAGGCCTTGCAACCCCTACCGTCGAAGATATGCAAGATATTGGTCATCGACATTTTTGTCGGCACAATCTCTAGTCGGAGACCATCACCGGCGCGGGCAGTTCCGACAGCGCCTCTGCCACCTGCTGGGCGCTGTTCACCCCGTCAACAGCGCGTCGGAGGGTGACGAGCGCACGCGGCCAGTTGATAGCCACGCCTCCTGTCGCCACTCCCCCTTCATCTGCGTGGACGACGGCGGCGACCGGACGGTCGACCTCAAGGTCCCGCACCACCGCCGTCGGCCCATGAGAGCGCGGACTGCCGACCGCCTGGAGCTTCCAGTCGTAGAGGTCGTTCCATACGTAGTCGCTCGGTGCGTAGCCTCCCTCCTCGATGTCCGCCCCCACCAGGACACGAGCTACGTGTCGAGCCTGATCGACGGCATTCGTCCAGTGCTCTGCGCGATAGCGCCCGGAGGCTGGGTGTGGCACGCGGGCCACGTCACCGACGGCGAAGACGTGCGGCGCGGCGCGGAGATCGCCGTCGCAGACGACCCCGTCGGCAACGGTCAGGCCCGAGCCGCTCAACCACCCGTCATTGGGGCGGGCGCCCAGCGCTGCGAGGGCCACGTCCGCCTCGACGACACTCGCGTCATCGAGGGTGATCGCCAGCGCCCCGAGTTCGCCCGTCACGGAGCGGACGCCGCGCCCCAGTCTGGCCGCGACGCCCCGGTCCGCGTGGAGACGTCCGATGCGGTCGGCGACCAATGGGCCGAAGGCACGCTGGAGCGGCAGCTCCTCCATGTCGATCATGGTCACCCTACAGCCCCTGCTCCGTGCCGCGGCGGCAACCTCGCCGCCGATCAAGCCGCCCCCGATCAGCGCGACTCTCGCGCCCGGCACCAGGTGGGAGCGCAGTGCCCGCGCATCGCTCAAGGTCCGCAGCGTGAGCACGCCTGACGACGTCGCCCATGGCGCCTGGCGGGCCGAGGCTCCCGTGGCGATGACTACGTCGTCGTAGGAGACGCTCGCGCCGTCCGCCAGGTGCACCAACCTCTCTCGAGGGTCGAGCGCCACGGCCGCCGAACCGAGCCGCAGAGACACCCTGAGCTGCTCGAGCTCGTCGTGCGAGATGAGCCGCAACGTCGGCGGTTCGTCGTCCTGCGTCAGGATCGCCTTCGACAACGGCGGTTTGTCGTAGGGAAGCTCGGTCTCCTCACCCACCAGGATCAGCTCCCCGTTGAAGCCTTCGAACCGGAGTGCGCGCACCGCGCGCACCCCGGCCACTGAGGCACCAACGACCACGATGGTTCGGCTCATGCAGATCCCGTCGCTCATGTCGTCACTGTCAGGCCGTGCACGCTTGCTCAGGCAGCAGCGGTCGGCTCGCGGTCCAGGATGATCGCCTTCGTCTCCAAGTAGGGCATCAGTCCCTCCCGGCCGCCTTCGCGGCCAATACCGGACTGCTTGAACCCACCGAAGGCAAAGGCGTGCGAGTTGCGGTGGGCATTGTGGCCCACGGTGCCCGAGCGGATCTGCCGGGCGAACTCCCAGGCCCGGTTCTCGTCGTTGGTGAAGACCGCCGAGTTGAGGCCGTAGTTGGTGTCATTGGCGATCCGGATCTGGTCCTCCTCGTCCTTCGCGGGGATGACGCTCACCACCGGCCCGAAGAGCTCGTTGCAGGCGGTCACCGACCGGTTGCCCACGTTGCCGAGAACGGTGGGCTCGATGAACCACCCCTTGTCCAGGCCCTCGGGACGGCGGCCCCCCCTGGGCGAGGGTAGCGCCCTCCTGCACGCCTGCGGAGATCAGGTCGTTGATCTTGTCGAGCTGGCGCTTCATCGCGATAGGGCCCATCTGGGAGCTCGCATCGAACTGGTCGCCCACTCGGATCTTGGCGAACTCGGACGCCAGAGCCTCGACGAGCGCATCATGACGGTGCTGGCTCACGGTGACCCTCGAGAGCGCCGAGCAGACCTGACCGGTGAGCTCGATCGTAGAGCGGGCCAGCGAGGCCGCCGCGGTCTCGAGGTCGTAGTCGTCGAGGATGAGCGCGACGTTCTTGCCACCCATCTCGAGGTTGACCCGGGCCGTGCGCTCTGCCGCGATCGTCGCGATCTTCTGTCCGGCAAACGTTGATCCAGTGAAGGAGATCTTGTCGATCCCGGGGTTGCGGACAAGCAGTTCGGAGACCTCGCGGTCGGCGGTCACGATGTTGAGGACGCCGGGCGGCAGTCCGGCCTTGTCGGCGATTTCGGCCAGGAGGTATCCGCTCACCGGCGCCTCGGGCGCGGTCTTGAGCACAACGGTGCACCCGGCGAGCAGCGCCGGGGCGATCTTCCAGCTCATGGCGACCACCGCGGCATTCCACGGGATGATGGCCCCCACCACGCCGACGGGTTCGCGGACCAGCCAGCCGTAGCCACCGCCCATGGGCTCGTGGCGCTCGACGAACTCGAACGACTCCGCGAGGCCGGCATAGAAGTCATAGATGCCCGGGATCCGTGCTCCACGGGTGACGGCATCCACGTGGAGGATTCCCATCTCCGAGGTCCAGATCGATGCCAAGTCATCGGCGCGGTCCCGCAGTCCCTGGGCCACCGCCCGGAGATAGCCGGCCCGCTCCGCGTGGGACATACGGGTCCACGGGCCGTTGTCGAAGGCCTCACGCGCCGCAGCCACTGCGCGGTTCATGTCCGCGGGCCGCGCGGCGGCGACCCGCGCCCACACCTCCTCGGTGCCCGGCTCGATGACATCGATTCGGTCGTCGCTCGAGGGCTCGACCCACTCGCCCCCGATGAAGAAGCGGTCCAGGTTGCCGACAGGGACTTCAACTCTGCCGATAGTGCTCATTGCTCGTTCTCCTTCGATGGATCTGTGTCCGAGAGGCGCTCTAGGCGCGGGCAGCGGACGGTTCGACGTCAGTGGGCAGGTCCACCTGTGCCGGTGCGGGCAGCGGCAGCCCGAACACCACGACTTCGGCCCCTTCGGAGGCCTCGACGTCCACCGACTCGTCAAAGTCCGAAAAGATCACCGAGCGTGCCTGATGCTCCTCGCCGCCGACGCGGACGGGCCCCGCGACCACCCACAACAGCTGGGTTCGCTCGGGTGTGAGCGCCAACCGGCCCGTGCCGGACCACCGGTAGTTCCCGACGTAGACGTCGTCCTCGGTGAAGCGCCCGAGCATCTTGACGTCCACGCCCTCGGTGTGCGGGCGCCAGGCGAAGCCCTCGGGCATCATGAGGATCGGCTGCGGATACCGCGGGGTCGGATACACCAGCTTCTTGCCAGTCGCGAACTCGAAGACGGCATTCCGCGCGTCGGCACGGCGCTCGATCCCGTCGTCACCGCGCGTGACGTACCACCCGTCCTTGAACTCCCCGACCTTCGACATCTCGGAATGAGCGGCGTCACTGTCTGCGCGCCAGACCCACGACTTGCTCCACTGGATGAGCATGACCTCCGAGTCCTCGATCTCCTCAGGGCCGTAGTGCGTGCCGGCCGGGAAGAAGATGACGTGGCCGGCCTTGCCGAGCAACCCGTGGCCGAAGTCGGCCCTGCCGCTGACGATGAACCGGATCTGGTCGAAGTCGTGCCGGTGGCGTGGCGCCGAGAACGTGCCGTTCCCGCCTTGGTACTTCACGAGGTCGGCGGTGAAGCCGACGCCCGGCAGGACCTCGCTCTCGCGGACGAACTTGCGGTGGATGATCCCGGGTCGGGCCGCGCGGACTACCCGCTCGTAGGGCGTGGAGTCGGTACTGAAGGCAAACATCGAATCCCCTCCTGGACGCGCGGTCAGTGAAAAGTGACCGGCATGTCGAGCCAGCCGGACCGCAGGACCTGGCGGATCGGTTCGGGCTCACCGGCCAGCTCGAGCCGCTCATAGCGCTCGACGAGACGCCGAAGCACGATGCGGGCCTCGAGCCGGGCCAGGTGCGCGGCGATGCACTGGTGGACCCCGTAGCCGAAGGACAGTTGACGGCGTGGCTCATGGCGTCGGATGTCGAAGGTCCACGGGCTCTCGAAGGCATCGGCGTCGCGGTTGCCCGCATCGAAGAGCAGGTACACCCGCTGGCCCTGCTTGATGCTCGTGCCCGCAATCTCGGTGTCGGACATGACGGTTCGCGCGAATCCGCGAGCCGGGGTCGCCCACCGGAGACTCTCCTCAACCGCGTTGTCGAGCAGTTCCGGGTTTGCCCGCAGGATGTCCCACTGCTCCGGGTTCATCGCGAACGCCCGGACCATGCTGGCGAGCAGGGCCCGGGTGTTGTCGCTACCCGCGGCAAGGAAGGTGCTGCACATGATGAGCAGGTTCGCCTCGGATACGGGCTCACCGTCGAGCTGTGCCTCGAGCAGGTTGGAGATGAGGTCCTCAGCAGGGTGCTGCCGCTTGTAGGCGATGCGCTCTCGGAAGAAGTCGTTCATCGTCCTGAAGGTCTCGATCTGCTTCCGCAGGTTCTCCGCGCCGCGGATCAGCTTGAGGTTCTCCAGGGCCTCACTCCAGGCGGCAATCTGCGCCTCATGGCCCCGAGGAAGCCCGATCAGGTCCTCGGCCACCCGGAAGGGCAGTGGCCCACCCACCTGCTCGATGAAGTCGAAGGGCTTCCCGAGCTCGATCTCACCGAGCATGCCGGCCACATGCTTCTCGATCTGCTCGCCGAGATAGGCAATGGCCTTCGGTGCAAAGCTGCGAGAGGCCATGCTGCGCAGGTCACGGTGCCGCGGTGGGTCAGCGTAGGCGAACTGCTCGCCCTCCGTCCCGAAGAGCGTCTTGTACACCGCCCGCTCGTCGGGATCGAGCCTCAGCTCCCCGAGGTGCAGCCCGTGCGCAGAGGAGAAGATCTCCGGAGTCCGCGCGGCTTCCTTGATGTCTTCGAGCCGCGAGAGCACGAAGATGTCGAGCGGGTGATAGTAGAACGCCGGCGCTTCACGTTGCAGTCGGGCGTACATCGTCTCCCGGTCGCCCTGGTAGAACTCAGGATCCTCGAGTCGGACATCATCGGTGGTAAGGGCTGTCATCTCGTCATCTCTTCCCGTTTCACGCCCAAGGGGCAGCTGGTCACGATCGGCGGACCGGGCCGTGCACCTGACCCCCGTCGACGACGAGCGTGGTGCCGGTCACGAAGCTGGACTCGTCGGAGACCAGATAGAGCGCCGCGGCGGCCACCTCGTCCGGGCGACCGATGCGTGGGATCGGCATGGACCCGAACCACGCAGCGTGGTCGAGGCTGTCGAAGTTCGAGCCGGTGCTCATCGGTGTCTCCACGCCGCCAGGCAACAATGCATTCACCCGGATGCCGTGAACGCCCAGCTCGCGCGCGGCACACCTGGCGTAGGTCACGGCTGCCGACTTGCTCATCGCGTAGGGGAGGAAGTTGAAGGCCCCCGCCAGGGCGGCAATCGAGGAAACCACGACGATGCTGCCGGCACCGGCCTCCTTCATGCCGGGGATGCAGGCTGCCGTGCCCAGCTGGGGCCCGATGACATTGACGCCCATTGCCAGGTCGAGGGCTTCCAGGTCGGGGTGCTCAGCAGTCCCCGGGACCATGACTCCGGCATTGTGGACGAGGATGGTGGGGTAAGCACCAAAGGCGCGAACCGCCGCTCCCACCGCGTCAGCCCATGCCATGGCGTCCCGGACGTCAAGTGGAGCAAAGGCCGCGCACGGCCCGAGGCTGTCGGCAAGGGCGGCCCCCTCGCTCTCCTTGCGCGCCGTCACGAGCACCCGGGCCCCCTCGGCGACGAAGAGCCGGGCAATGGCAGCGCCAATGCCCTGACTTGCACCTGTGATCAGTGCCACTCGCCCGTGGAGCCGACCTGAGGATTCTTGGTTCACAATACTCGCCCTCGCGTGCAGAAATGCATACATTAATATCGTAGATGTAGTCCAAAAGTGCGTCAACTGCTGGCGCCTGAGCCCGCTGACAAGAGCCTCCAAGGAGGAGCGCCATGCGAACAAACCACTTCAAGTCCGTGACCCGGGGCGGGGGGACCGCCCTGGGGGTCGCCCTCACGATCGCGGACCCGCTCGTCGCCGAGATGGTCGGCGCCGGCGCGCCCGACTTCCTCATGATCGACGCCGAGCACGCCCCGCTCTCGAGCTCGGACCTGCAGACCATGCTCGTCGCGCTGCGTACGGCGAGAGCCACCAGCCTGGTCCGGGTGGCCGCGAACGACCCGGCGCTGATCGGCATGGCGCTCGACCTGGGCGCTGAAGGTGTCATCGTCCCCGCGGTCGTCTCCGGCGAAAGCTGCCACAGAGCCGTCGCCGCCGCCCGGTATGCCGGCACGCGCGGCCTTGGCCCGCGGCGCGCGGCCCGCCTCGACGGAGGGCGCGTGGAGTATCTCGCGCGGGCCGACGAAGAGATCGCCGTGGTCGTCATGATCGAGAGTCGAGACGCCCTCGAGCACCTCGACGACATCCTGGCGACCCCCGGTCTCGATGCCGTGATGGTCGGCCCAGCCGACCTGGCCGTGTCCCTGGGCCACCTCACCGAGCCCGGCCACGCCGATGTTCAGGGCGCGATCGAGAGCATCCACGCGGCCTGCGGCCGCCACGGCGTGCCGTTCGGGATCTTTGCGGCCGCGGAGGCGGCCGCCAGGAAGTGGGCCGACCGGCAGGCCGCCTTCATCGTGATCGGTGCCGACCTGCAGTACCTCGACCAGGGGCTTGCCCGTGCACGTGCACTGGCCGAGGAGCTGCGGGCCTGAGGCTCATGCCCCTGGGGCGGCTCCGGCGAGAGGCCGCGGGCCGCCCCGGGACTCACCGATCCCGTGCGACCTCGAGCATGCGCTCCCACTGGTGCACCTTGACGCGGTCGCGCCTCTGGGCCGCACCGTCGCGCACCTCCTGCGCGTCGATCGCCTGCCACCCCTCCCAGCCGATGGCTCCCGAGAAATCGGCAACGGGACCCGCGGTCGCATCCCGCTCGCGGGCTTCGTCCGGGGTCCTGGCGGCCAAGTCCTCGATGAGCGACCCGACGGTCTCCATGGCGTCCATGCGGTTGGTGCCGATGACCCCGTTCGGGCCTCGCTTGAGCCAGCCAGCCACGTAGAGACCGGGCACCGGGACGCCATCGGCGCCCACGACACGGCCGAGCTGGTGGGGGACGGTGCCACGGACGTGGTCGAACGGCATACCGGCAATCGGCGCGCTGAGGTACCCGACCGAACGGAAGACGACGCCGGCGTCAATCGACTGCTCGCCGGCGGCACTGCTGAACTGCACGGACTCTACTGCGTCGCTGCCGAGGATGCGCTGGGGCGCCAGATGGTAGCGCAGGTGGATGGAGCGCGCCGCCCCGCGCGGCTCTGTGGCGGCAGCCTTACGCAGGAAGGTCATCCTACGACCGACGAGCGGGTCGCGCGTCACGACCTCCTGCTGCAGCTCGTCGAGCTCGAGGTCCTCGGGCCGAACGACCAGGTCCGCGCCCTCGAGGTGTGCCAGCTCCATGAGCTCCTTGTTGGTGTACTTGGCGAAGGCCGGGCCGCGACGCGCGACGACGTGGATCTCGCGAAGGCTGCTCGCGGCGAGCGCCTCGATGACATGCTCGGGCACGTCGGTCCGCCTGAGCTCGTCGGGTGTCCGACAGAGCATCCGCGCGACGTCGAGTGCGACGTTGCCCGCGCCGATGACCAGGGCGCGATCACCCTGGAGTTCGAAGATCCTGTCGGCCGCATCGGGGTGACCGCTGTACCAGGACACGAAGTGCGTGGCCGAGTAGACGCGCCTCAGGTCCTCTCCCGGCACGCCGAGCCGCCGGTCGACAGTGGCTCCGCTGGCAACGATCACCGCGTCGTAGCCGGCGAGGAGCTGCTCAAGCCCGACGTCTCGGTCAACCTGAACGTTGCCGAAGAAGCGCACCCGTGGGTGCTCGAAGATCTCCTGGAAGGAAGCGACGATCGACTTGATCCGCTGGTGGTCGGGCGCCACGCCGTAGCGCACGAGCCCGTAGGGCACCGGCAGCCGCTCGATGACGTGGACGTCGACGTCGAGCCCTTCGTGCTCGGCCAGGACCTGCGCGCAGTAGGCACCGGACGGTCCGGAACCCACGATGGCCACGCGCCGCAGACTCATTCTTCGACGACCCGCCGCGGGAGCGCCGCGACGACCGGCACATCCCGGATACCCTTCTCGACCTTCCGCGCACCTCTCGGGGACCCGATCTCGTCGAAGAACTCGCGGTTGATGTCGACGAACTGCTCCATGTCCTGAGGCGTCTCGGGCTCGTAGTAGATGGCCGACACGGGGCAGGCCGCCTCGCAGGCACCGCAGTCGATGCACTCGTCCGGATGGATGTACATCATCCGGTTGCCCTCGTAGATGCAGTCGACAGGGCACTGGATGACGCAGCTGCCCTCCTTGGTGTCGACACAGTTCTGGGTGATCACATAGGCCATGGCTTTACTCTCTATGCGTGCAAGTTTGCATACATTATTGCCAGAACGCGCTTCCGTCAAGGCCACCCGACGGACTTCACCCGACAGCGGCAGACAGCACCACGATGTCGAGCGCCACGGTCGCCGTCCGGTCCGTCTCCCTGAGGACGCGGAGCGGGTTGATCTCGATCTCCGCGATCTCGGGCAGGCCGAGGAACGACCGGGCCGGTCCGTCCGCGGCATGGAGCGTCTGCATTAAATACTGCATACACTACTACCACAACTCCTCGTTGCGGTCACCCGAGCGCAGGTGCTTCGTATACGTGTCGATCTCTGGATACGGCGCCCACGGTGCCTACCGCGACGTCGCGGGTCACGACTTGCAGTACCTATCGCTTGTCGGGGGAGATCCCGCGCCCGCCGGAGGGCGCCGACGCGACCGATGTCCCGGCACCCTGCCGGCCGCCGACATCAGGAGCTCGCTCTATGCCAGTCTCGGCATCGTCATCGCCCTGTTGGACAAGGCACGCCACCCGGAGTCCTTCGCCGCCCGTCACCTCGATGTGGCCATCGCCGACTGCGCGCCGGCGACGATGGAGCCCCGACTCGCCGCGAAGCCCTTCAGATCCCCACCACGGCAGGCGCCCTGAGCCGGCCCGGGTCGGGATCTATCGCACGGGCAACGACCAGTTCGCTCGCAGCGCGGACGCCCAAGAGGCCCTGGCTGCCAGGCGCGAGGGCCGCCCTCGGGTCTACACCGGCACCTGAGGCAGTTCGACAGTAGGCGCGCCCACGCGCCGCCACGCCACCCCCAACCCTCGGCGGACTCCGTCAGCGGTTGGGGGTGCCGCTCACGGCGCGTTCGTAGCCCCCGGTGCGATGCCTCTCGGAGATGTCGATGAGCCCGTCGATGTCGTACTTGCGCAGGGCCGTGAGGATGGCCTTGTGCTCCGAGATGATCCTCGCCCCTGCTGCAGGGGTCCGCCACCACCACGCCGCGCTGTAGACATCGGAGAGCTGCCAGATCCTGGTGACCTCGCGGCGGATCAGGTTGAGCGGCGACAGCTCGAAGAGGGAGAAATGGAAGAGCCGGTTCAGCCGGACGATCTCCGCGACTTCATGCGCCTTGACCGCGTCCGCGAGCCGGTCGTTGATGTCCTTGAGCGCAGCCAACTGCTCCCGGGTCGGCTTGACGACGGTTCGCAGGAGCTCTGACTCGAGGAGCGAGCGCATCCGGTGGATCTGGGCCAGGTCCTCGTCGTCGAGACGGGACACGACGTAGCCGCGGTTCGCGTGGTAGGCGACGACGCCCTCCGCCTCGAGAGTCCGCAGCGCCTCACGCAGCGGGCTGCGCGACACTCCGATCGTCTCGGCGAGCTCGACCTGCCGGATCTTCTCGCCGGGCAACAGAACCCGGTCGATGATCAGACCACGGATCTGCGCAGCGGCCTGATCCGTGAGCTGGGTCGCCTCCCCCACCGCGCTCATGCCGCGCTCCGACCGCGCGGGAGCGGGAAATCTGTTGACGACCGGGAACCGGGGTGACGACATGATGCGAGCAACGCACCGATCCTCGGTTGTAGTGGCAGGGCCCCTCAATTGTACACACTCTTTAGCGTCAGAATGTGCTTCTGAGGACGGCGGCACGCATCACCTGGCCTCGCGGTTTGTTATCCCGCGTCGGCTGATCTGACCACCGAGATCGCCACCGCGGGGCAGGCACGAGCTGCGCGCTCGGCCGCTGCCGCGTCCGCACCCTCGACCGACGCCATGGTAACGGTGGAGAAGCCGTCGTCGTCCAGTTCGAACACCCCCGGCGCCTCGAGGACGCACATGGCATGGCCTTCACAGCGAGAGGGATCGACAGTGACGTGCGCGTTCATCAGTCCTCCTGAACGTTGCTCGACTCCATGACGATGTCCCAGTCGTGGAGAATGCGCTCTTCATCGGCACCCAGGGCGGGTCCCGCGACCTGTGGAACGGTGTAGCCGGACAGGTGAAAGGGCATGGTCACCGTGCGGACCCCGTCGGAGAGCGTCGAGAGGTAGCCCTCGGCCTCGACATGCTCGTCGACGACGACATCCGTGAGCTGGTTCACGGGCCCGCACCAGATGCCCCCGCTGCGCAGCAGGTCGAGCCAGTGATCGGACTCCTTCGTGGCGAAGTGCTCGTCGAGCACCACCCTCAGCTCTGCAGAGTGCTGGAGGGCAGACTCGAACGTCGCGAACCGTTCGTCCGACAGCAGTGGCTCGAGGCACAGGGTGTTGATGAAGGGCAGCCACGCGTTCGCGTTGATCGCAGCGACGGCGATCCAGCGCCCGTCCGCCGCACGGTACTGGTTGAGCAAGGCGTTGCGGGGGTTGCGTCTCGGGCGGCCCTCCGTGGAGGCGCCCTGGGTGTTGGCCGCCGACCCGATGAGCAACATCTGGCTCCACAGGGATGTCTGCAGCAGGGACCCGGACACGGCGTGGGCCTTCCCCGTGCGCCTGCGCTGCGCGAGGGCGGCCAGGACCCCGAAGGCGACCATGGTCCCGGTGAGCACGTCATTCATCGAGCCCGGTGGCGCGAACGGCTCATCCGGCTCCCCGGATGCCGTGAACAGCATGCCGCCGTAGGCCATCCCGGTCATGTCCTGGGCGAAGTCGTCGGCTCGCGGACCGACCGTGCCGAGCCCGGCCGACCGCGCGTGGATCAGGTCGGGGTGTCGCTCGGCCACGGTGGCCTCGTCCAGCCCCAGCCGCGTGAGGGCCGGACCAGCCAGATTGGTGACGAAGACGTCTGCCCGCGCGAGGAGCTGATGCATGACCTCCAGGTTGTGGGCCTGCTTGAGGTCGAGCACGAGGGAGCGCTTGTTCCTGTTGCACGCGGTGAAGGACAGACTCTGTCCGGACCCTGCAGGCTCGGCACCGGCCGTCGGGGCGACGTGGGCGCGGGTCGGGTCACCCCGTGGGGGTTCCACCTTGACCACGTCCGCACCGAGGTCCGCAAGGAGCATGGAGGCAACGGAGCCCGCCATCCAGACGGTGAGGTCGACGACCCGGACGCCTGCGAGCGGCCCGCCCGGGTCGACTGCCTCGCCCTCGAAATCATTCAGCCCGTCGACCACCTAGGCCACCGCCTTGCGCCGGAGCTGCCCGACGGACGTGAGGAGCCCGAGACTGGCCACGAGGCCGAGCGTCCCGGCCTTCAGCGCGACGACGGGGCCACTGAGCGCCGCACCCAGCAGGTGGTCGACGGACCAGCGCCCGGGACCCAGCCAGACCAGGACGACTGGGAAGAACCCGTTGTCCCGGTGGTCCGTCAGCGCGGCGGTGACCATGAGCCCCACGAAGGCCGCTCCGGCCAGGGGCGTGAGGAGCCCGAGGCACATGAGGGCCCCCGCTCCGAGCTCCGCCACGACAGCAAGGCGAGCGTGAAGCCACCCCGGGCGCATCCCGAGGCCTTCGAACCACGACGCCGTCCCCGGCAGGCCGCCCCCACCCCACACCTTGTTGGCCCCGTGGGCCAACAGCATGGATCCCAGAGCGAGACGAAGCAGCAGCGGAAGATCCGCGTCCATCGAACACCTCCAGAGGCATTCCGAGCAGTTGCATTCATTTTGGAATGCAGAATAGCATGCTGCGGAGCGGCCGGCAGTGCCGTGATCACATCCACCCGTCGACGAAGGTGTCCCCATGAGGCAGGTTTCCCTCGGTTCCCAAGGACTGGTCTCCTCGGCCATCGGACTCGGGTGCATGCCCTTGTCAGGCCTCTACGGATCGGTCGACGCCGCCGACGCCGTGGACACCCTTCATGCCGCTCTCGATGCTGGGATCACCCTCTTCGACACGGCCGATGTCTACGCAATGGGGGGCAACGAGAGACTCTTGGGCCGGGCACTGAGCTCCCGGCGGGACGACGTCACGATCGCGACGAAGGCCGGTTTCGCCCGTGACCGCCAGGGCAAGCCCGTAGGCCCCAACGGGATCGACGGTCGCCCCGAGTACCTCTTTGCCGCCTGCGATGCCAGCCTGCAACGCCTCGGCGTGGAGGTGATCGACCTGTTGCAGTTGCATCGGGTCGATCCCCGGGTCCCGATCGAGGAGAGCGTGGGCGCCCTCGCCGAGCTCGTCCGCGTGGGCAAGGTCCGCTTCATCGGGCTCTCGGAGGCGAGCCCCTCGGACATCGAGCGGGCGCACCGGGTGCATCCGGTGTCCACCGTGCAGAACGAGTACTCGCTCGTCGAACGCACCGTCGAGGACGAGCTGCTCCCGCTGTGCGCCCGGCTGGGCATCGGGGTGCTGGCCTACGCACCCCTGTGCCGCGGCCTTCTCACCGGGACCCGTCCTAAGGCAGATGACGCGTCCGACACCCGCAATGGCGCTCGCTTCCCTCGACTGGCGGAGGAGAACCGGCAGGCCAATGACGAGCTGGCCGCCTCGGTGGGGCGTATCGCCCGCGACATCGGCTGCACCCCGAGCCAGGTCGCACTGGCCTGGCTGCTCCGGCACGAGGGAGTGCTCCCCATCCCCGGAAGCAGACGGAGCGCGTACGTTCGCGACAACAGCGGCGCGGCCAACATCACCTTGACGCCGGACCAGGTCGACGCCCTCGACCAGCTGGCCCACCGGGTGGAGGGTTCGCGCTACGGCGGCGACGCCAAGGCCGCCGACTGGGTCTCGCCCTTGCCCACCGAGCGCTCGGTGGCCCGCCCCCGGATCATCGTCACCGGCCTCGGCGCCGATGGCCGAAGTGCCGTCAGTCGGGATGCCCTGGTCGATGCGCTGCCCGCTCCCAATTCGATGGGCTTCTCCAGCCAGGTCATCTGGGCCTGCGACGAGCTCCCAAGCGTTCCGGACGACACCCCGGTCGCTGGCACGAGCCCCGCCGCCCACGTCGGCGTCGAGCCGGGCGGTCTCCGCTTTCTCCAAGTGGTAGTCATGCCGACGGCGGTGGGCGACGGCGCGCCGGCGAGTGGCAGCCCCGTCCCGGACACCCTCGACCTGGTCGAGGGCTCGGCGCCCGGAACGCACGTCACGCGTTCGGTAGACCTCGTCACCGTCCTCGAGGGTGATGTCGTCCTGGTCCTCGACGACAAAGAGCTCGAGCTCACCGTGGGAGACTCGGTGGTGCAGCGCGGGACGGCCCACGCCTGGCGGAACGACAGTGGACGGCCCGCCCGCCTGGCCGTCGCGCGAGTGGCTGCCGAGAGCTCGGCCCGTGAAATCTAGCTGACGCCTGCGGACGGGCTGCCGGCCTGAGCCATTCGGCGAGCGCGGACCCGCGCTCAAGGGATCCAGAGCGCGGTGACAGCTGCCAGGACCATGCTTGCGCTCAGGAGGTAGAAGCCCACCACGTAGCCGATCGCGGCGGGATAGCCGGTCTCACCGGCGGAGCTTTCCAGGAGTCCGGCCATCGCGCGGACCCAGCAGACGACAGTGAGGGGCAGGATCCCGAGAACGAGGATCGTGCGCCACGACGACCAGCCCCACACCGAGCCCTCGGGTGAGGACGACGAGCAAGGCGATCAGCCAAGCCGTCATGGCCAACGCGGGCACGAGCGGCAGGTGGCCGGTCCCAACACGGCGCCTGCGCTCGGGCCTGAGCCCGCGAACCACTGCTCTGACTAGTCGATCGTATCGAGGAATGCGTACAATCGTGAGTGCAAAATTGCCCCCTAGTTGAGGAGTTGCCTTGAGCCACGCACCAATTGAGACCGCTCGTTCCGCTGTTCTGGTCATGGACTACCAAGGAGGGATACTCGGAGGTCGCTCTGACGCCGAGGAGCTGGTGGGTCGCGCGACGCAGCTGCTCGAGGCCGTGCGCTCCAAGGGAGGCCACGCCGGATACGTCAGGGTGGGCTTCGACGACGCCGACTACGACGCGCTGCCGTCCCACAGCCGCTTCGCCCCGATCGCCGCTGACGAGAAGATGCGAGCGGCCATGCACGCCGATGCCCCGACCACCCAGATCGACGACCGGGTGGCCCCCCAAGATGGGGACATCGTGGTCCGCAAGACCCGCGTCGGTCCGTTCAGCTCCACCGACCTCGACCAGCAGCTCAGGTCCCGCGGTGTCGACACCGTCATCCTCGCGGGTCTCACCACGGCCGGCGTCGTGCTCTCCACGGTGCGCCAGGCGGCCGACCTCGACTACCGGGTGGTGGTCGCTGCGGATGCCTGTGCCGACCCCGACCCCGAGGTGCATTCGGTCCTGGTCGAGAAGGTCTTCCCCCGTCAGGCGGACGTTGCCTCGACCGACGAGGTCATCGGACTCCTGGCCTGACACCGGCAGCACAACCGCTCGGGCCCGGATCCAGACACGGATCCGGGCCCGAGCGCCATGCGGGGATCTCGGCGTACGACCTCATGTGGAGGACTCCGTACGACCTGATGTGTAGGTCATCTTCGCCGGAGACACGTGAGTGGGAAACGGTGCTGGGGCGTCAGGTGGTGATCCCGGTGATCAGCGCCCAGGGTCCCTGCTGATGGGCACAGGCCCACTGGCCCAGTCGCGCAGCCCACGAGGACGTCGGCTCCTCCCGCAGTGACCACTCGTAGAGACGCTTGGTGAACCGTTGCAGGGGGTACTCCATCGTGACGCCGATGGCACCATGAACCTGGTGGGCAGCCCGGGCGACGGAGATGGCGGCCCGGCCGGCGAGCACCCGGGCTGCGATGGCGCTCGCTTTGGCGTCCTTGGGGTCACCGTCCCGCAGGAGGAGCCGGGCCTTGGCCACCAGGACGCCGACCCGCTCAGCCTCTGAGGCGATGAGCGCAAGGTGCGTCTGGACCGCCTGGAAGTGTGCGACCGGTTGGCCGAACTGCTGTCGCTGCGCCGCGTACTCGATGGTGAGCTGGGCGGTGCGCTGGATGGCCGCGCTGAGAGCCACGGCACGGGCGAGAGTGGTCCGGGTGTCGAGCTCTGCCAGGACCTTCGAGGCGGAACGCCGAATCATGCCGACCTGGAGATGCTCCCGGCCGTCGGTCGAGAAGCCGCGGACCAGCGGTTCGCCGGCCAGATCCGCGCCGGGGAGGATCGCCTCGCTGGAGGCGCTCCAGAGAGTCACCACCACCTGCCCTTCATGGACCCGGGCGGTCACGACCGCGTCGGACTCGGCCACCCAGTGGGCATCGGCTACTCCTCCCGGCCGGGTCGACTGGTGGCCGGCCAGCACGGCCAGCTGCTCTGACCAGTCGAAACCGATCCCGGCCTCGGCCAGTAGCCAACCCGCGGCGAGCGGTCCTTCCACCACTGGAACACTCATGCCCTCGAAGGCGGCAGCGGCCAGGACCTCCAGGGCATCGTCAACCGTCCCCCCGCTGCCACCCTTTCGTTCGGAGATCGACACGCCGAGGAAGCCGGCTTCACGCAGCCTCTTCGTGAGCGCGATCGAGTACGGGTCAGCAGCACCGCGCGGCACCGAAACCTCGCCGTCCTTGGCGATCTCCTGGGCCCGTTCAGCCACCGTCCGGGCAATGTCGCTCGAGACGGTGAGTGAACGACGATGCGCCGCCCAGCCGTCCAATTGACGCGCGACGAGCATGCGCAGCACCTCGTTCGTGCCACCCGCAGTGGTGAACACGGCGGAGCGAAGCCGATTGATCTCAAGGAACTCCCGGAAACGCGTCGCCTCCGGTCCGTCCTGCAATGGCTCGTTCGCAAACTCCCAGAGCTGGTCGACGAGCACTTGCTCGAGTGCCGTGCCCAGGTCCTTGGCCATGGCGGCCTCGGCCACCGGGGAACCGCCGTTGTCGACGAGCCGGGCGATCGCGAGAGTCATCTCGCGCAGCCCCATCTGCTGCGCCACGATGTCGCCGATGAGCTCCCAGGATCGCTCCGGGTCTGGGGACAGCGCCCGAGAGCGGACGAAAGCGTCGAAGAGCGGGAACGTGGTCAGGTAACGCTCGGGCCCGGCCCGCTCGAGGGCCAGCTCGGCGGTCAGCTGCTCCCACCCGGTGCCCGGTATGCCCACGAGCCAGTCGTCCGGTGCGAAGACGTCCTCGAGGACGACCTCGTTGAAGTGTCTCTCGCCATCCATGCCCTCGATGGGCGACACCTCGATGCCCGGCGCGTCCATCGGGACGATGATGATGCTGAGACCCTGGTGCTTCTTAGGGGCGTCCTCGGTCCGACAGAGCACCTCGATGAAGTCGGCCTGGTCGGCATCGGTGGTCCAGATCTTGCGGCCGGTGATGCGCCACCCCCCATCAACCTTGACCGCCCGGGTGCAGACGGCAGCGAGATCCGATCCCGCGTCCGGTTCGCTGAACCCGCCTGCCATCAGGCAGCGCCCCCCAGCAATCATCGGCAGGAGTTCCCGGCGAAGGGTCTCGGGACCGTTCTTCAACAGACTCGGGGCCGTCTGCCGATCGGCTGCCCAGTGCGCACCCAGCGGTGCGCCCGCTGAAAGGAGCTCGGAGATGACAAGGCAGCGCTCGACACCGGTGCGGTCCGTGCCGCCGTATTCCCGTGGGATCGTCATTCCGACCCATCCCCGATCGGCGATCTGCTCGCTGAACGTCCGGCTGAAGCCGCCGCGGGTCGGGCTGGCCGAGGATGGGGGGAACGGTGCGGATCGAGCGAACCGTCTCACCTCACCGACAAGTGCCACCTCGCCCTCATCGAGTTGAACCGGTGAGAACACGGCGCGGCTGTGGGTCATGGTCATTGGCCTTCCTCCCGGTTGGGGCTGATGGGGGCGCTGGACATGCGGTTACCTCCGAACGGGATCTCAACGATCTCGTCGACGTGGTACCCGGGGATCGTGACCGGCCCATGGGCTGCTGCGGACGGAACGATCCGGTCGACCTGGTCAATCACGCGCCGTGCCGATCGGCGATGAGCAGGTCGGCCCATCGACTCCCGTGATGGACCACAGCGAGGCCGCTTTCGGACGTGGTTCTCAGCCGGCCACGTCCACCTTCCACCGGGGAACGTAGGTTCGGCTCACGAACCGCCAGCCGTCCGGCGTCTTCCGGACCACGTCGTGGTAGTCGCCGCCGTTGAACCCCGCCGAGCGGGCGAAGAAGCCCTTCGTGAGAACCTTCACGGTTCCGTCGGGCAGCTCTTCCTCGACCATGACGTTCAGTGCGTGGTGGCCGTCCGGATGTGGGTAACCCTCCCACCAGGCCGCGATTGCGTCGAGGCCGTCGTACACACCCAGCGTGGGGCCGCTGTCGATGACCGTCTCGGGGAGGAAGATCGTTTCCAACTGATCCCATAAGCGGTTATCCAAGATGTGGGTATACCTCGTCACGAGTTCGTGGATCTCGATCTTGTCAGCAGCGTCCACAGTCCCTAATCCCTATGCGATAGGTGGCTTGCGATGCTCTTGTCATGTGATGGATTTCTGCGCCCCGACCCGCTCAGTCGCGAAGTCCGGGCGCAGACGGTGAGCTGGATCAGCCGATGTTGGCGCCTCCGAGAGGCTTGTGGACATCGCCGCGTGGGAACTTGTCCTCTGCTGGTGGCACCAGAATGTGCTCAGCTTCCGGACCGATGCGATCCGCCACTGCCTGAAGTTTCGCCACGTCGAAGCCGAAGACCTTCGCGGCATTCTCCCCCAGCATCTTCTTGGCCTGGTCGAGGGGAACCTCGTTGGCGCCGAAGGTGGCCTGGAAGTAGTCCTGGGTTCCGCCGTTCCACGTGCCTTCGTGGTGCGGGTAGTCGACGCCGACCATCATCTTGTCCACGCCGATAGCCTCGCGGATCTCCACCTCGGCTTTGGTGAGGAGGGAGGACCCAATGTGCACCTGGCGCGCGAAGTACTCGGACGGCTTGTGCTTGATGGCGGTGCGGATGTCACGACGCAGGAAGCTGCCGTCGTACGAGTAGTCCATACCCTTGAGCTTTGCCGGGATCCAGCCAGAGCCCTGCTCGGTCAGGACGAGCTGCAGCTTCGGGTGCCGCTCGAGGACCCCGCCCCAGATCATGTGATCCAGAATCTGGCGACAGAAGAACTCCACCTGGGCAACGAAGAGGGGCCCCAGACAAACCGGGTGTGGAGGCGCATACTTGGGGGCCACCCATCGAGACGTGGTGGCGGAGATGGCCACGTGACTGTTGGCCACGAGCTCGAGGTCAGCCAGGGTCGCCCAGATCGGGTCGTACACCGGGGACCAGAGGGGGACATCCTCCTCGAACATGGGCAGCATGATTCCGCGGAAGCCCTCGTTCTTGGCCCACTTGATCTCGCGTACCGCTCGATCGACGTCGCTGAAATCGACGGAGGCCAGTCCGACGAGCCGGTCGGGCGCGTGGCTGATGAAGTCAGCGAGCCAGCGGTTGAAGGCCTGGTTGCCCTCATGGGGGTGACGCCTCGGCGGCTCACCGAGCTGAGCGGCCAGAAGGGGTGAGTAGAGCTCGAAGGGTAGTCCGAAGTCGGGGAAGAGCACCTCGCCGGCGACACCCTCTTTGTCAAGTTCGACCAGACGCTTTGCGGGGTCGAAGTTGCCCTCAAGGCGGCCAGGATCGATCACCTTCTCCTTCCACTCCTCGACGAGGTAGGGGTCCAGGCGCTGGGACAGAGCGCGCTCCTCGAAGGTGTGGGTTCCCCCCTCGTCGTATACCTTGCAGAAGTCTTCGAACTCCTCTCGGAGCGACGCCGGAAGATAGGGCGCGTAGTCACGCATTCGTGCGGTCGCGTGACCATCCGAAGAGATCACCATCAGCTTTGACATGATTTCCTCAGGCTCTCTTGCATACACTGTTGTGTTCAGAATCACGTCACTGAGTCCCTACGTCAACCCCCGACCAGACAAAAGTCCCTGCGCCGCGCGTTGGCGTGCCAGCGCAACCATGAGCACACCCCGACCGCTGCGGCATCGCGATCGCCGGGTCACATGTGGTTCCCCCGTAACGTGGAGGCCAGGACTCGAGGGATAAAGGTTCATGGCGGAGACGAGACGGCGGTTCGATCCGGAATTCCGTGCGGGCGTGGTCCGGATCGTGCGAAAGGCCGGGAAGTCGATCGGGCAGGTAACGCGCGACCTCGGGGTCACCAGCGGCACCCTGGCCAACTGGGTGCAGCAGGACCGCGAGGCCCGCAGCGAGGCGGCGGCAGGGCAGCTGGCGGAGGACGAGCGGGCGGAGTTGGCGCGGTTGCGGCGGGAGAACGCCGAGCTGGCGATGGAGCGTGACAGTCCTCAAGCGATCCATGGTCCTGCGGGTCAAGAAAGCGACGGCCCGGTGAGCGTGGCCGCCTTCATCGCTTCCCAGAGGACCGAGCATGACGTGCCGCACGCGGTGGACTGCCAGGCCCTGGGGGTGTCGGAGTCGTGGTTCTACAGGTGGCGGGACCGTCCGCGGACACCCCGCCAGGACCGTAGGACCAGGCTGACGGACGCGGTCCGACACACCCCCTGCGGGCGCAGGGGGTGTCGGACAACACGATCGCGGCGCTGATGGCCGAACTCGGCCTGGTCGCCCGGGCCAAGCGGCGCCGGCGTGGGCTAACCCGGCAGGGCAAGCGCCCGGCCACCCCGGACCTGATCAAGCGGAAGTTCACCGCGCCCGCGCCGGACGTGGCCTGGCGCGGCGACATGACCGAGATCGTCACCGACGAGGGCAAGCACCGGCACTCCGTCTGCGACAGACTCTCACCTATCGACTACGAAAGATCAACAGCTTGGCCGCTAGAGGCCCAAGTCGCATAACGGAGTCCTCCACGATTCCAGGGGATTGACAACGCTGAGCTCGTCGAGAACATCGACGCGTAGTCGGGTGGACGGCCGGTGCGCAACCTCCTGCCGTCCACCTACGTGCCGGTGTGACACCGTCCTGCACGTGGTGCGGCCAGCTGGTCACCCGGTGAGCGAGGCGAGACCTGCTGCCGTGATTGCTGCGACGCAGGCTTCCTCATCGTGGTCCGACGTATCGCCGGAGATGCCGACAGCACCGATCGTCGCACCAGCCGCGTCCTGGACCAGGACGCCCCCCGGCACCGGGACCAGCGCACCTCCGACGGCCGCAGTCGCGGCAGCGATGAAGTACGCCTGCTGCTCGGCGCGCTGCATGATGGCCCGCGAGCCCATGCCCAGGGCCAGTGCCCCATGCGCCTTGCCGAAGGCGATCTCGAAGCGCTTGATGGCGGCGCCGTCCTCGCGCTCTACCGCGATGACGTGAGCGCCTGCGTCGAGGACGACGACGGTCAGCGGGTTCAGCCCGTTCTTCGCGCCGTGCTCCCGGGCGGCCGCGACGATCGTGCGCGCTTGGTCAAGGGTGAGGCTCATGTCGTGGTCTCCAGGGCTCGGTCGCCAGCCTTCTCGCGGGCACGGAAGCTGTGCAGGATGGGTTCGGTGTACCCGCTGGGCTGGGACGCACCCTCGACGAGGAGGGCTCGCGCAGCAAGGAAGGCGTTGCCCTCGAAGGCCGGAGCCATCGGCCGGTAGTCGTCCTGATCGGCGTTCTGCCCGTCGACGACTGCGGCCATCCGCATGAGGCTCTCGTCTATCTGGTCGATGGTGATGACGCCATGGTGCAGCCAGTTGGCGATGTGTTGGGAGGAGATCCGACAGGTCGCCCGGTCCTCCATCAGCGGCGTTCCGGTAATGTCGGGCACCTTGGAGCAACCGACGCCACGGTCGATCCACCGGACGACGTAACCGAGGACGCCCTGGACATTGTTGTCGAGCTCGGCCCGGCGCTCCTCGGCCGTCCACTCCGCGGGGTCGCCGAGCGGGACGGACAGCAGTTCGCCCAGTTCGGCGCGCGCACCCCCTGTCGAGAGCTCTGCCTGGCGGGCCGCGACGTCGACCTGGTGGTAGTGGATGGCGTGCAGCGTCGCGGCAGTCGGCGAGGGAACCCACGCGGTCGACGCGCCGGCCTGTGGGTGGCCGATCTTCTGTTCGAGCATGTCGGCCATGTTCTCCGGCGCCGCCCACATGCCCTTGCCGATCTGGGCTCGACCAGCGAGGCCGCAGGCGAGGCCGACGTTGACATTCGCCTGCTCATAGGCGCTGATCCACGCCTCGGACCGCATGGCGTTCTTCCGGACGACCGGGCCGGCCCACATGGAGGTGTGGATCTCGTCGCCGGTGCGATCCAGGAATCCGGTGTTGATGAACGCGACCCGGTCCCGGGCAGCCGCGATGCACGCGGCCAGGTTGAGCGTCGTGCGGCGCTCCTCGTCCATGATGCCGACCTTGATGGTGTTCGCCGGCAACCCGAGCGAGCGCTCCACGAGTTCGAACAGGTCAACCGTGAGCGCCACCTCGTCGGGACCGTGCATCTTCGGCTTCACCGCGTACATCGAGCCGGTGCGCGAGTTCTGCAGCCGGCTGTTGCCACGCAGGTCGTGGCAGCTGCCCAGCCCGGTCACGAACGCGTCCAGAATGCCCTCGGAGATCGGCTCCCCGGAGGCGTCAGTGACCGCACTAGTACTCATCAAGTGGCCGACATGGCGCACGAACAACACCGAACGCCCGGGGATCGTGACGGGCTCACCCGCGAGCGACACACAGGTTCGGTCCTGGTTCATCGTGCGGAGGAAGGTCTCACCGTTCTTCGTAACTTCCTCGGCCAGCGCGCCCTGCATCAGGCGGAGCCAGTTCCGGTAGCACGCGACCTTGTCGGCCGGATCTACAGCCGCCACCGAGTCCTCGAGGTCCATGATGGTCGTCAGCGCAGACTCGAGCAGCACATCGGAGACACCAGCCGGGTCGACGGCCCCAATGCGGTGGCCACGGTCGACCAGAATCTCCAGATGCAGACCATGGTGTCGCAGCACAAGGGCGCTCGGCTCGCTTCGCTCGCCGCGATACCCGACCAGCTGGCCCGAGTCCGCCAACCGCGCCACTGCACCCGACGACAGCATCGCGGCCAGTCCGTCGGAGTCGACCGAATAGCCGGCAACCTCGAAATGGCTGGCACCCGCGAGCGGGACCCACTCGTCGAGAAACGCACGAGCGCGCCGGATCACCTCGGCACCACGTAGCGGGTTATACGCCGCCCCCGCAGCCATCTCCCCGTCGGACGCGATGACGTCGGTCCCGTAAAAGGCGTCGTACAGGGAACCCCAACGCGCGTTCGCAGCATTCGTCGCGAATCTGGCGTTGTCGATAGGCACCACGAGCTGTGGCCCAGCCAGGGTCGCGATCTCGGGGTCCACGTCGGAGGTCGTGACCTCGAACGGCTGCGGTACATCGACGAGGTAGTCGATCTCACGTAGGAACTTCTCGTAGGCGTCCCGGTCCAGCGGGCCCGGACGGTCCCGATGGAACTGGTCGATCTGCGCCTGCAGCTCCTCGCGGCGCCGGAGCAGCGCCTGGCGGCGCGGCTCCAGCCTCGCGACAGCGACGGACAGACCGTCCCAGAACTCGTCCGGCTCGGCACCCGATCCGGGGAAGGCCTCCTCGGTAAGGAATCGATGCAGGTCGGCATCGACCCGGAGGCCACGAACGGTTACGTACATGGTCTGCTCCTCGCCACGTTTCCAGTTCAGAACGGAATCACCTCGACCGCCGGGTACCGGTGACGTAGTGCAGACGTGATGACCTCCAGCAGGACGACGCTGCCGTCACGAACCTCGGCAATGGCCTTGCTGAGCGTCAAGCCCAGCTCAGCTGGGTCCTTAACCTTGTACGCGGTGGCGCCAAGAGCGGTGGCGATCTCCGCGTAGTTCCCGGACAGCTCCTTGTGTCCGAACCTCTCCTGGGCCACCGGATGGTGGTGGTCATAGCCGGTCATCTGGGAGTTGTTGGTCAGCACGACCAGGACCGGAATATTGTTCCGGACGGCGGTCTCGAGTTCGAGCCCGCACTGCCCGAAACCGGCGTCACCGAGGTAGCACACAGACAGCTTGTCCGGAGCGGCTGCGGCTGCCCCGATGGCCAGGCCCAGCGACGACCCGAGCGGGGTCGAGTTGCCCCAGCCGAGGTAGCCGCGCGGCTTCGTGGCCACGTAGTGCGGAGCGAGGTGGTCGCGCGGGTAGCCGGAGTCGTGAGTGACGATGCTGGTGTCCGGGTCGATCGCGTCGATCATTTCCTTCACCAGGCGCACCGGGCTGATCGGAACCTCGTCGGAGGCGAATCGCTCGGCCCAATCGGCGGCGGTCTGCGCCGCGACTGCCGCGACCTCGGACTTGGTGTCTCGGGATGCACTGACCGGCTTCTTCGTGGCGAGGCGTTTGCCGAGCTCCTCAGTCATCTGCTCGAGGACGAGCTTGGCGTCACCCACGATGCCGCTCGCGATCGGGTACTGCAGCGAGAGGTCGTTCGGATCATTGGTCGACTGGATGATGGTGCGCCCCGCGGGCAGGTGGAAGGAGGCAAGGGTGTTGAGCAGGCTGGCACCGATGCTGAAGATCGTGTCAGCCTCGGGAACGAAAGCCTTGATGCCCGCGCTGACGCCGGTGCCGCCGGTGCCAATCGACAGCGGGTGGTGCTCCGGGAAGGCGCTCTTCGCGACGTAGGTGGTTGCAACCGGCGCGTTGAGGAGTTCCGCGAACCGCACCAGCTCCTCGGTGGCGTCGGCCCACAGGACGCCGTGGCCGGCGCGGATGAGTGGCCGCTCTGCCTTCAGGAGCAGGTCGACAGCCTGGGCGATGTCGGCGGGATCGCCGGCGCTGCGGTGCTTACGTGGGGGCTCGTACTCGAAAATCGAGTCGTCGACCTCCCTGTCAGCGACGTCGATCGGAAGCTCGAGGAGCACCGGACCCGGTCGACCAGACCGCATCAGCTGGAAGGCACGACGAAGCTGGTGGTGAATGGTCGCGGGGTTGTCGAGGCGCGCAGACCACTTGGTGATGGGCTTGTATGCCTCAACGGCATCGAAGCTTGTCCGCAGGCCACGTGCGGCGAGTGGGTCCCCCTGGGGAATGAACAGCAGCGGCACGGAGTCGGAGTACGCTTGCGCGATGCTGCCGAACGCATGCTCGGCGCCCGGGCCCTGCTGGACGAGCACGACGCCGATCTTCTCACCGTTGGTGGTGCGGCTGTAGGCGTCAGCCATGTTGACGATCGCGCGCTCGTGACGTCCGACGACCGGCTTGATGCCGACCTCGGCGACGGCGTCGATCATCTTGTTCGAGGGAATGCAGAAGGCAACCTCGATTCCTTCTCGTCGCAGCACCTCGGCCACAGCCAGACTCGCTCGCATCACAGGTCCTTTCGTTCGCGGAATCAGATGTCAGGCGTCCGCGATACGGCGCTCACGGGCGCGCGTCTGACCTCAGCCGGACCAGCTCGGTGCCAGCTCTAGACTGGCTCCATCTTTGCATACATTTTTGTGGAATGGGAGACCCTGATCCGACGCACCGACCACGCTGTCGTCGACTCGCCTGCGCGCCCGACTCGAAGAGGGAGCGGCACACCGGCCACTCACCCGCGAGCGGCTGCACGGCCCTCGACAGCGAGGGTCGGTGGATGGCGAGCAGCGGACGCGACAAGTTCAGTGACACGCCCTCCCTCGGCGCAGGCCCCGAGGTCGAGGACTCGATCGTAGAAGCCCTTCACCAGCCTGACCTGCTCATCGGCGAGGAGCGGTCCAAGAAGACCGGTCACGAACTGCGTGCTGCGCTGGATCAGGTCGGCGTCGATGAACACGAGGACAACGACCGTGGTCTTGCGTCGATGACGCTCCAGCCGTCAGGCGTCAAAGGGTCGGCGAGACTCCCACGCCCTACGTCTCGCCAACCGAGTCACGGGGCGCTATCGGCACGAGCCGGGTCCGCTTTGCCATAGTTCAGGGTCGGGTATGGGAACTTCGCGTTCACTCCCCCGTCGACGACCAGGACGTGTCCAGACACTTGTAGGGCCATCGGCGAGGCGAGGTAGAGCAGGGCGCTGGCGATGTCGGCCGGCTCCGCGATTCGGCCGAGCGGTGTGTTGTCGACGTTGGCTTGCCTTCCCCGCTCTCCGAGAATCTCAGCGAACCTCGGAGTCCAGACGATTCCCGGAGCGACCGCGTTGACCCGGATGCCGCGGGGCCCGAACTCGACCGCCGCAGAGCGGACGAGCGAGTCAAGGGCGGCCTTTGCTGCCCCATAGGCGGCGTTGTAGGCAGAGCCGCGGATCGCGGCGACGGAGGACACGAAGGTGAACGAGGGGTTGTCGCCGGAGACCAGCTGGTTGAGATGACGGAGCGTCAACATCACGTGCCGGAGCGAGATGTCGAACTGTTGGTCCCACAGGTCCTCGGTCAGGTCAGCGATGGCACGCGGAGCCGCCATACCCACGATGTCCACGACACCGCTGAGCGTCCCGTACCGTTCCTCGACGAACCGACCGAGACGACGCACCTCCTCGGCCTTGGTCACATCACCGATCCACCCCCGGGCAGCTGCACCGAGCTCGCCGAGGACGCTGTCGATGCGCGCCTGATCCACATCGACGCAGATGACGTCAGCTCCCTGCTGGACGAGGGCATGGGCCGCTTGACGTCCGATTCCCTGTCCGGCACCGATGACGAGATAGGCCCCGTCGAGCCCAAGGCGCGTGACGAAACGTGGGACGAGGGTCGTGTCGGAGACGGTCATGAAGGCTCCTTGTCAGCCAAGCGGCATACCTTGAATGAGCTCGATCCGGACCTCGTCCGGATCGAGGACACAGACGTACTCGCGCTCTTCACCGTTGACCACCAACCGGGTGAAGGTGTCCGGCAGGGCCCGGCCCCCGAACTCGTCGACGCGACGCATGGCCGGCTTCACCTCAGGAACGTAGATGGCCACATGCGTAAGGCCCACCGTGTTGGTCGGACGAAGCGGCTCCACCGAGGCCGGCGGGGTGCGGTGGTGAATGAGCTCGATAAGACGCCCGTCCAGGGACATGATGCAGATCTCGACGTCATAGGTGAGTCGCTGCATCAGTCGGGCGAAGTCGTTGCCGACAACGCGACTGTACGTCTCCTGGAACCCGAAGGCTCCGGTGTAGAAGCGCTTGCTCCTGTCGAGGTCCGCCACGCAGATACCGAAGTGGCTGAGGCGCGCGACCACATCGGCTGGAGGCGCGCCTCCTTCAACGCGATCGGGGCTCGTCAAGTTGTCGTTGCCGGGTTCCATGCCGGTTTCCGTTCTCTCGAATGTTCCGCTGGGGCCCGAGACCCGCCCTCATGCGCCACACAGTGATTGGCCGGATACTCGAAAGGTTTTAACGTTGGAGTTCTCAAGCACGGGCATTCGCAAGTGGCTGACCTCGAGCCGGTCGTCACCCTTTGGAGAGCGCTGCGAGGGGGATCGACTGTCCACCGTCGACGGCCATCACCTGACCGGTCATGGCGCCGCACTGGTTGCTCAGCAGGAAGACGGTCAGGGCGGCCACCTCCTCGGGCTCGGCGATCCGGCCTGATGGCGTGAGGGCGATGAGATCCTCGACCATCCGTGGCGCACTGGTTCGCGCGCGTTGGTAGCCGGGCGTGTTCATCGTGCCGGGAGCAACGGCATTCACCCGGATGCCCAAGGGGGCCCACTCCACGGCGAAGGACTTGGTCAGGCTGTCGACGGCTGCCTTGGCGGCGCAGTAGGCCGACCGGATCCCGACACCCGCAACGGCAAAGTTCGAGCTGATGTTGACGATGGCACCGCCCTCCCCCTGCTCCACCATGACCCGCGCCGCACGCTGAGAACAGAAGAACATCGCCTGGGCATTGAAGTCGAAGGTCTGGCGGAATTCGTCGGTCGTCAGCTCCAGGGAGGAAACGCTGACTCCGGCCCCCGTGTTGTTGACCAGTCCATCGACTCGGCCGAACCGCTGCCGAGCCGACCCGACGAAAGAGTCGATGCTCGCGAGATCCGTGACGTCCAGCGGCACCCCGACGAAGATGCCCCCGGCCTCGACCGCCGCGGTATCGGCAGCCAGCTCGGCCTCCAGCGACTCCAGGTCCGACCGCGTCCGGCTGCCACCGATGACCTTCGCCCCTGAGCGCGCGGCCAGACGACTGATCTCGCGTCCCAGTCCACGGCCGGCGCCGGTGACCAGGATCACCTTGTTGTCGAGCACGAGCTTCATCCTCCTGAATGTGTCAGTAGTTGTCAGAGTCATGGCATGGTCGCCACATCGACCGCAGGTGGCGGGCCCACGGCATACACGCTTCACGAGCCCGCCACCTGTCGAGCGCCTCAGGCGAAGACCGGGCTCATGGTCTGCTCCGGAACGCGGGGGAGTTCGCTGGGCACGGTGCGGACGTCGCGGACCGAGGGCCCGATGCGGTCGGCGACGGCTTGAATCGCCTTGACGTCGAAGTCGAAGACCTTCGCCGCCGTGCCGCACAGCATCTCGTACACCTCGGCCGGCGGCGTGTCGTGGAAGGTCACGGCGATGGCTTCCCGTGAGTAGGGGAAGGTGCCCTCTGAGTGGGGGTAGTCAACGCCCCACATGATGTTCTTCACGCCGATCTCGTGGCGCTGCTTGGCCTCGGAGGGAAGGAAGAGGCTGGCGCCGAGGTAGAAGTTGCGAGCGAAGTACTCGCTCGGCTTCATCGACAGCTGTTCGCTCGCCGGGTGCAGGAAGCGACGGAAGCCCGAGCTGTCGAGGCCGGCCTCGTACATCTGGTCCAGGCCCTTGATGTGGTCTGGAATCCATCCAGCCCCGCCCTCGGTGAGAATGACCTTGAGACCGGGGTGCCGCTCGAGCACGCCCGAGAAGATGAAGTGGGCGATGCCGCGACGGTGGTAGAAGTGGTTCTCCAGCATGCTGATGGCCACCATGCCGGGCCCACCACGCTCGGCTCCCCTGAGCTGTGGCGGTGCAGGCGCGTGCTTGTGGACCGGGAGGTCGAGTTCCTCGCAGAGCGCCCAGACCGGGTCAAGGTCGGAGACGTAGATCGGGGGGGCGTCGCTGGACGGGCTGTCCATGGGCAGCAGGACTCCCCCGCGAAGCCCGAGCGCCTTGATCTGGCGGATCTCCGCCAGGGCTTCGTCGATGTCGTCCAACAGGACTTGCCCGATTCCCGCTCGCCGTTCCGGCGCCTTCGCGCAGAAGTCCGCCAGCCAACGGTTGTGGGCACGCAGACCCGCGAACCGCTGTTCGTACTCGGTCCGTGATGCGGGGCCGGTGCCGGCGAAGACCGAGCCCGGCATGAAGGGCGGGGCAGTGTTCGGGAAGATCACCTCGCCGGCGATGCCGTCCTGGTCCATGTGGGAGATGCGGCGCTCGGAGTCCCAGCTGAGAGCACTGTGCCATGATGCAGCGCCGGTGAGGATCTCCTCGTCGCCGAAGTCGAAGCCGTCCTTCTCCAGCCGAGGGTCGACAAAGTCCCACGGGTTGGTGTAGGCGTCAACCCACACGTCGAAGTCGTCGTGCCACTTCTTCTCCAGGAATGGCTTGTAGTCTCGCAGATCTGCGCCTGCGTGACTGTCCGACGAGATGACCGGATAGCGGTAGTCATCGCTGGAATCGGGGGGTGTGCTGTCGTTCAGGGTCATGACGGCTCTCCTGGGTCTTACCTTCGTGAATCGTTGGTGAGTGGCTGGTCAGGGCGTGTCGGATCCGTCAAGGAGCCGAGTAAGAAGCGGGCGGATGGTGATTCGCGAGTCGCCGATGTCCCCGACGGGCTGCTGCCCGGGAACTGGTCGGCAGATGAAGCGCACCTGGATGGCCGCGGCTCGCGCTGCAGCGAGAACTCGGTACCAGTGCAGGTCACCGATGGATCGGCCGCCACGGTCCATGTACGTCTGCGCCATCGTGGCCCCCTCGAACTGGCGGGGGAGCCCGGCACGGCCATCACTGACGGCACGGTCCTGGTAGTAGGCGTGCATTACCTCGGCGAAGGCAAGATCGACCTCCGGGTATCCCAGACCGGCACACTCCCAGTCGAGCACGGCGGTGACGGATGTGCCGACGAACAGCAGGTTGCCCACGCGTGAGTCACCCCAGGTGACGCATGCCGAATCCTGCCGGGACGGGATGTTGCCCCGGAGCCAGGTCAGTGCACGCTCGAGGAGCGGGAACGTCCATTTCCCCCGACTCCACGCGTAGTAGTGCTCGAGGTAGCGGACCTGACCGGCGAGTGCCGACGAACCAGAACCGCGTTCCGGTGTCGCGAGGAAGTCGAGATCTGCTCCATCGACGTCAATGCTGTGAATCTTGACCAGCACGTCGACAAAGGCATCCTCCATCTCCTGCCGTTCCTCGGCAGAGGAGTCGATGACCCACCCGGAGTAGTTGTACGGCGGATCGCTCGGCCACGGCCGGCCTTCGTAGCGGGGCATGACGAAGAAGGGCGCCCCGAGCCAGCTGGCGTCGTCCTCGTGACAGAGCACCTCCGGTGCGGGCACGTGCGCACGATCGCGCGTCAACCCCATCACCCTTCGCTGCCTTTCGAGGTCCTCGTCTGGGAAGGTCACCAGATGAGGTGCGAGGGCTCCGAGCTTGGCGACGAACTCGTTGTTGCCTGATGGCCCGTCCGTCTTGAACAGGAGGTTGTAGCTCGAACCCCCCTCTCCGGGAAATCGTGCCGATTGGATGTTCCCCAGCCAGGTCGCGTGCTGCTTGGCCCATTGCGTGAGGGCCTCGACCATCGGGGCGACCTCCGGGCGCCACGAGGTGTCCAGCAACGCGTTCGATCCCGGAGCAGGCATCATGCCCGCCGGCTGGCCAGGACACTGGGTCGGTCGGCTTCGCGGACCTCGTCCCAGCCACCACGGATCCACGTGCGCTGGACCCAGCCGTAGCCGACCTCGCCGTCCCACTCCCAACGCCCCGGACCGTCGACGGCGACGTGGCCGGTGGCCTCGGCACCGACCGTTGCACCCTGGGGCATGTAGCCCGTGGTGGGCATGCTGCCGAGAAGCTGGCCCTTGAGCACATGGTCACCTGACGGCACGCTGAACCGGGCCTCGAAGTCCCGTGGCTCGCCCGTCGCCCCGATGAGTGCAGGACCGTCGAAGTCGGTCATGTCTTCCATCGTCGTTCCGTCCCACACGTAGCCCCTCGCGTAGGTCGGGCGTCCGACGACCCACACGTTGAGCCCGTGGAACGTCCGACCGCTCGGGAAGGAACCGTTGACCCACGAGACCCGCCACTGGTTGCTCCGCGCCCGAGGGCCGCACGAATGGTCCCGATGGCCGACCGCATCGAGTTCCACGGTGTGGTTGTCGAAGCGAACTGTGCCTCGGACCTTGAGGGACTGCTCCAGATGCAATCCGCTGCCGCTCACGGCCGGGTTGGAGTCGTCTGCACTCATCGTGGACGGATCCGTCCGCATGCCTCGTCCCCAGGTGGGGGACGTGCCGACGCAGTCGAGGTCGACCTCGAGCCTCGTCACGGGCCCACCGCCGAGCGGGCCACGCGCGAGATCGGTCATGAGCACGCGTCGCGCGACCCCGTCGAAGGCGAGTTGCCAACGCTCGAGAGGGACGACGGGGCGGATGACCATCTGGCCGGTCCTGCGGTCCTTGGGGTCGTGCCGGCTGTACGACCGGTCGGTGAGGATCTCGCCATTCGGTAGGTACACCGAGAAGATCGACTCCCAGACCTCGTTGCCGAGGAGCACGAGGTGGCCATAGACGGAGATTCCGGTAGCGGGGTCGTGACACGTGATGAGCGCGCTCTCGCTCCAGAGCGGCACGTCGGCAGGCACATCGTGAAGGTCGTCATCGACGGCCGCGACCCGGTGCTGAAAGTTGGTGGACACGTTGTCAGGCTCCTTGCGTGGCGACAGAGAGGTCGGGCTTTTCTGCGGTGTCAGTGGCGGGTGCAGCTTCGTGCGCCTGCCCCAGGTACGAGGCCTCGATCTCGGCGACCTGCGCGGCCACGTCGCGAGCGTGGCCTGACGCGGTCACGACGCCATGACTGATGACATAGGCGTCGTCGGCGACGTCGAGGGCGAGGCGGACGTGCTGTTCGACGAGCAGCACGCCCAGGTTGAGGTCATCGGCAGCATTACGGACGACGTGCAGGAGCCGCTCGACAATGATCGGGGCGAGGCCCATGCTCAGCTCGTCGATCATCAGAAGGCGTGGCTTCATCAGCAGCGCGCGCCCGATCGCCAGCATCTGCTGCTGGCCTCCGGAGAGCAGACCGGCCGGGCGATCCTGCAGTTCGACCAGCTCCGGCATGTAGCCGAAGACCAGGTCAAGCGGTACCCGGTGCCTGCGTGCAGCGAGCGTCAGGTTCTGCCTGGTGGTCAGGCTCTGGAAGAGGCATCTGTTGTCCGGTACGAAGGCGAGGCCGCGCCGGGGCGCCAGGTGCGGTCGCTTGACGTTGGGCGCCTGTCCCAACAGGTCGATGGTCCCCTGCAAGGAGGGCAGCAGCCCCGCGACGGTCTCCAGGACGGTGGTCTTGCCGGCTCCGTTGGGCCCGAGCAACGCGACGACTCTTCCGGACCGGACCTCGAGGTCCAGGTCCCGGACCACGGCCAGTCCGCCGTGGCCCGCGAACAGGCCCTCGATGCGGAGCAGTGTCTCTTGGCTCTCGGCACTCATCGGGCTGACTCCAACTCGGTCGGGTGGTCTTCGGTCGCAATGTCAGAGCCGATGTAGGCCGCACGGACCTCGGGGTTGCTGCGAACGTCCTTCGGGAGGCCAACCGCAAGGACTCGCCCGCGGTCGAGGACGACCACCTCGTCGCACACGTTCATGACCAGCTCGAGGTCGTGGTCGACAAGGACGATCGTGAAGCCCTTCGCTGCGAGCCGGACGAGGCGTTCTCCGAGCCGCTGGCTCTCGGACGAGTCAAGTCCGGCCGCGGGCTCGTCGAGAAGGAGGAGCTTGGGCTTCCCGCGCACCGCTCGCGCGAGACCGACGAGCTTGGTCTCACCGGTCGACAGCTCACGCGGATACAGCTCGCCCTTGCCCTGGAGACCGAAGAAGTCGAGGACATCGTCCACCGGCCACGTGCCTGACTCCTGCCGTTCCTGGTCGGCCCCGTGCTCCGGCACCACCAGGTTCTCGTGGACGGTCAGGTCCTCGAACAGCTCAACGCTCTGGAAGGAACGACGAAGGCCTTGCCTCGACCGACGGTGCACCGGCATGCCATCGATGACCTCACCGTCGAAGGTGACCGTGCCGGTCGATGGGACGAATCCGCAGACAGCGTCGATGAGCGTGGTCTTACCGGCACCGTTCGGCCCGATGAGGCCGAGGATGGTGCCTTGGCGCACGGTGAGGTCGACCCCGTCGACGGCTGTTACAGCGCCGAACCGGACCTTGACGTCCTTGACATCAAGCAGGGGCGCACCGACGGGGGGCCGGTCCAACGACTCCACGGCCACGGCCGGCGTAGCATCGCTGTCCGATGCGGGTGGCGCAGCTGCCGGCGCCGCCGTCCGCGTGAGCCGCTGTCGAAGGCGGCGGAAGTCGGCGCCCATCTTGGGCGCGATACCGTCCGGGTTCAGGATGGCGGTGAGGATGACCCCGAGGCCAGCGATGACGAGTTGGAACTTGTCCACAGCGTGGCTGCTCGAGAGCAGCTGGAAGAGGGGTCCCCCCGCGGAGATGAAGCCCGCGATGACCGCTCCCCAGATGCTGGCGATACCCCCGATGTACGCGGTCGTGACGAACACAATTGACGCCATCGGACCGAACGACTCGAAGGCCAAATGTCCGTAGAGGTACCCGAAGAGGGAACCAGCGACACCAGCCAAGAACGATGCAATCCCGAAGGCGATGAGCTTCGTCTGCATCGTGGAGACGCCCTCAGCAGCAGCTGCCCGCTCGTTGTCACGGGTCGCCAACATCTTCAGGCCCAGTCGTGACCTCCTGAGCCAGCCGACGCCCACGAGGCAGAGAGCCAGCACGAAGAGAACGAACATGGCGTACCTGAAGGGGTGATTGACGCTGTCGATCGAGAGCCCGAACAAGGAGGGCGACGGCAGGCTGATCCCATCGGTTCCCCCGGTGAGTTGCACGTCACTGAAGACCAAGGCATCGATCGACACGGCTGCGCCAAGCGTGACAACAGCCAGGCTGACACCCCGGACCCTCAAGGCTGGGATTCCCAACAGGATCCCAAACGGGACGACTGCGAGCCCGGCCGCGATGATCGGCAACGGGAAGGGCAAGCCCAGGCTGTTGGCGAACCACGAGGTAAGCCAGGCTCCCAGTCCCGCGAAACTCATCTGAGCGAGGGAGATCTGGCCCACATAGCCCGTCAGCACGACCAGTGAAAGTGCAACGATGGCCGAGATGAAACCGGTGGCCATGGCGAACTGGTACGACCGGCTCATCGCATAAGTGACCGCGACAACAGCAACGATCACGGTCGTGATCACGACAGGATTCACTTTCACCTGAGGAGCAAGGGGGGGCCGGCCCAGCGTGATCGCGCCTCGTCCGGGGAGTGCACGACCGCGAAGAACCATCACGAAGATGATCACCAGGAAGGGCAGCGCCTGCTGCATTCCCTGGATGTTGGGTGACGACACCGTCCAGAAGCGCGCGATCTCCGACTGAACGACACCCAGCAGGAGTGCTGCCCCGGTGGCGATCCAGATGGACTCGAAGCCCGAGAGCAACGCGACAGCCACTGCAGGAATCACTAGCAGCACAATGGTGGTGGAGACCAGCCCGGTGATCGGCGCAACAACGATACCCGCGAAGCCAGCCAGCATTGAGCCCATGACCCAAGCGCTCGTGGCGATCCCATTCAAGGAGTACCCAAGGATCGAAACGCCCTGTTCAGAATCAGCCGCTGCACGGAAGAGAGCACCCTGGGTAGTTCTCCGACTGAACCAGCTCACGGCAGCTGCGAGCAAGAGACCAAGGGCAAGAAGGTAGGCACGGTCACGCCCGAACGTCAGCCCGAGAACCTCGATGCTGTCCGTTGGTAACAGCGGCGTGACGCTTTGGGCATCCGACCCGAACGCAAACAAAACCAGTCCCTGGAGCAGGACGATGAGACCCAGGACTGACGCCAACTTCGCCAACATGGGTGCCCTCCCCAACGGACGCATCACGAGGCGTTGGACCAACCAGCCGAGCGCACCCGTGGCCGGAAGGGTGATGGCAGTCGCCCACACAGGCGCGAGCTCTACATGATTCGTCAGCCAGGTATAGGTCGAGGCGCCCGTCAAAGCGATTGCACCTTGGGCGAAGTTCACCACGCCCGTGGCCCGGTACACCAGGATCATGCCCTGTGCGACCAAGGCATATGCAGCCCCGGCCCCAAGCCCAAGAATGGCAAAGAGCACCACGTCGTTCATCAGCTGTCATCCTTCGGTGTCGCGAGTTGGCCCCATTGCCGAGCGCGCTGACATGGTCACCGTCACCCCCATCAGCACCATGTGTTGGTAATCGTCAGGCCGCTCCGTCGAGTATGCATGAATGTATGCACTCTCGGCGGCTAAGACAAGGGTGCACCCGGACGACGTGGCCCAGGGCGTCCTCCCGGGACCCCTCGCGCCGCCCCGCGCGCAGGGCACCTGCTCGAGCTCGTTGGGCTTGCAGGCGCCGGCGCCACCAGCCGTCGCCAGAGCCCCAAGAAGCCCGGCGACGAGGATGTTCGACCTCCCCCGGACTCTTGACCGGCTTGGGTCGCACCTGTAGTTTCCGCATCCACCAGTGTATGCACTTCTGCCGACGCAAACGCACTGGATGTCGGTCCAACTGACGCGCGAAAGGGCACACAACGATGCGGAGACCCTCATCGCGGAGGAGCCGCGGCCTGGCCGTGGTCGCTCTCGCTGCCACTGTCGTCATGGCGGCCGGAGCCTGTGGCTCCAGTAGCGCCGACGGCGCGAGCAAGCCACCCAACAACACCCCCGCTTCGGCAGATGCCGGGGCGATACCCGCCTACACCGGACCAGCTCCTTCCGACGCGAACCCGGTGAAGGTGGGGGTGCTCTACACGGACACCAACCCGGTCGGGGTCACCCCGGAGATCAAGGACGCAGCCAAGGCCGCAGCCGAGTTCATCAACAGCCAGGGTGGGATGGACGGCAGGAAGCTCGAGATCGTCGCCTGCAACGGCGCCAACAACCCCCAAAGCGCCGCGCGATGCGCCAACGAGTTCGTCGACAACAAGGTCGTCACCGTATACGGACTGGATGGCACCTGGGGTGGAGTGGGCGTCTCCATCATCGGCAAGGCAGGCATCGTCAACCAGACCATGCCCATCTCGGGTCCCGAGCTGACGGCTGAGAACGCCTACCCCTGGCTGGGCGCGGCCCTTACCGGTGCGGCGGCGGTGGTCTCGTACGCCAAGGAGAACGGCGGCAAGGCGGCGTGCGTCTACCAGGAGGTTGCCGCCTTCCAGGAACGGTGCGTGAAGTTCTTCAGCGACTTCGCCAAGAAGGCAGGTGTCGAGTCAGAGACCATTCCCGTGCCGACGACGGCCAACGACCTGGCGCAGTACGCCACCAGGATCAAGGGGACCAACGCCAAGACCGTGTGGGTCATCGGCGGCGAGAAGATGGTTCAGTCGACGGTGCTCTCGTCAGCCCAGCTCGGCTACAAACCGCAATGGATCTCTTCCGTCCAGCGCCCCGACTTCTGGAAGGCCGTGGGCAAGGCAGGTGAAGGCATGATCGAGTGGGCCGACCTGAAGGATGCACAGGAACCCAACGACAAGGAAGCAGCACTGTTCAGGGCTGTGATGAACAAGTATGCGCCGGACTCTCCGGCCGGGAAGTCCGGCTTCGCAGTCATGAGCTTCTCCAACCTGATGACGCTCCAGCGCTTGGCCAAGAAGGTTGGTGGCGACCAGATCACTGCCGCGAATATGCCGAAACTCCTGTCGGAAATCAATGTCCAGCAGTTCATGGGCCCCGTCCTGGATGCGTCAAAGGCACCTCAGGGCTACCCGCACCTCGTCCACCCAGGAGCCTACCTCTATAAGCGAGTGGGTGATGGCTCCGAGCTCGCAGGCAAGGGCTACTACTCCGTCGCAGAGTAGGACCTCGACCTAGTCGGTAACAAACGCAAAGACAACGACTGGGTGCTCCGTGCGATTGTCGGCACGGAGCACCCAGCTCGATTTCTCCCCTCGTCAAGTCGACATCAGCGGGCCCGGAGCACAATGAGGCAGAGGAGAGGTGCGGTGGCGGTTTCGGAGCGCCAGGTGTGTGTGATCATCGGGATGGGCGGCATGGGCCGAGCCATTGCCAGGCGGATCGGTCACGGAAGAACCCTGTTAATTGCGGATCGTGACGAGGAGAGCATCGAGGCACTGGCGGTCGGGATGCGTGAGGAGGGTCTGCTCGTAGAGGCGACGGTCGCGGATGTCACGTCCGCAAGGTCAATGGAGCAGCTCAGCCAGTTGGCGCATTCTCTGGGTCCGGTGGCGCATGTCGTCCACACTGCGGGACTGTCTCCCGCACAGGGGTCCCTCGCGGACATCCTGGCCGTCAATGTCCTGGGCCCAGCCCACATGCTGGAGACCTTCGCTGGAGTCATGATGCCGGGAGGGTCCGCCGTGGTCATCGCAAGCAATGCCGGCCACATGGATGATCGATGTCTGTCCCCGGATGATCGCACAGCCTTGACGGGCACCCCCGCAGCGGAGCTCATGCACCTGCCGCTCCTCTCGGAGGAGCGATTCGAGTCCAGTAGCGCGGCCTATCGGTTCGCCAAGCGGGTTGTTCAGCTCCGCGTGCAAGCCGCCGCCGTCCCATGGTCCACAGGGGGGTGTCGGGTGAACTCGGTGAGTCCCGGTGTGACAGCCACCCCCATGGGCAGAAGCGAACGCGCCGCCGGGAACCAGAACGTTGAGCGGCTCATTTCCGAAAGCCCAGTCGGCCGGGTGGCGGCCGCGGAGGAGATCGCCGAGGCAGTGGCCTTCCTCCTGAGCTCCTCGGCATCGTTCATCTATGGAAGCGACCTCTTGGTAGACGGGGGCGCTGTCGCCGCCCGATTGCACCCACTGGGTCGTTGAAGCCGGAGGCGGTGGTGGTCCTGGCTCCCGGCCAGGCCATGGCTGCCCGTGTCCACAACCTCCACGCGCGGGCGGGCAGGCCGGCGGCGGGGCGGTCCGCGCGGATCGGTCCGTCGACCGGCCGGGCGGTGACCCGATGGCTCCTGGCGACGGCCAGGACGAAGCCGGTACCCTGAGCCTGCAGATCACGGCGCAGAGTGCCGGCCACCAACTGCCAGCCCGACCGGGTGTCCACATCGGACAACAACCCGAGCAGAAACGCGCGGGCCTGCCAGCGCGGCTCCACCCGCGCGAACCGCCCCGCGATCGCCGCGAACCCGGGCCGCCGCACTAGCCCCGTTAGATCACGCTCCAGCCCGCGTCGGCCGGCAGGACCACTCCGTTGATGTGGGCAGCCTCATCGGACAGCAACCAGAGAATAGGGCGGACGATGACGGAGGGCGCGACTGCCGCGGGCCTGAGCTCTGGCTTGAGCCTTGGCACGGTCATCTCCCGCGCGTACTCCGACCGATAGCGAGTATCCATGTCGGTGGTGACCCCACCGGGAGCCACACAGTTCGAGCGCACCCCAGCCCGGCCGTAGTAGAAGGCGACAGACTTCGCGAATCCCTGCAGGGCATTCTTAGATGCCGTGTAAGCGGCGCCGCCGAGGGACGCCCGGAGGCCCGCCTCTGAGGAGATGTAGACGAAGGAGCCTCTCCCCCGCGCGATCATCGCGGGGAGCAGCGCCCGGGTCAGCCTCATCGGAGCCTCCACGTTGAGCGCGAAGACCCGTTGCCAGGTCTCGTCGTCGATCTCCGCGGGAGGGAGCCAGCCGTCATGGATGCCTGCGACGCTGACAACGCCGTCGACGTCCGAGCCGACCACCTGGATGATCTGCTCGATGTGGGTCGCGTTGGTCAGGTCGCCGACAACCGGCGTGATCGCCCCGGACACCGCCGACAGGACGTCCAAGCCGGCTGCATCGATGTCGACCGCGATGACCTCGGCGCCCTCGGCTACCAACCTCTCCGCGGTCACCTTCCCGATCCCGGAAGCCGCACCGGCGACGACGACGCGACGCCCGAAGAAACGCTGCGTTGGTTCAGTGCTTGAGCTCATGGATGCATCCTTTTGCGCGATGTGTGAAGGGAAATCAGTCCGTGGCTGTGGTGACGGACTCCCACGCGTCGTACTCGCGGGCGAGCTCACGGCCCAAGCCGGATGAGGATCCTGTGACGAGTGCGACGGGCATCGGCGTTCCTCGGATACTGGGATGAGGCAAGCGAACTCCCCGCTCAGATGCCACCCCATGGCCCGTCGCGGGCGCCGGCCTGGAGAAGAGCATTCGGAGGCCCCATAGGCAAACCCTCCCCCGCCCGCAGCGGGATCGTCCGCTGCCGACCCCGAGCGTTTGCCTGCATTTGTGCATGCAATCCGCGAGAAGCAGTATTAATCCTGGCCCACTCGGTGTCAATGTCGCCGGGCGAGCATCGCGACACCCCGCCAGCGACGACGGCTACCAGTCGGCCGAAAGCCCTTGACGACCATGCTTGCGCACTGGGCGGCACGAAGGTCCGGTTCCGGTTCCACCCGCCTGACCGCGTCCTCCTGGCAGCGCTGCTGCACCGGCTCCCCCGGCACGTACTGCATCAGGTGCGGCTGCTGGTCCGCCCCGAGACGGTACTTCGCCGGCATCGCGATCCCGTCAATCATGGAGCGGTTGATCCAAAGCTGCCGCCACGAGCTCCGATCAGCGGGCAAGAGGTTGCTGCCCTGTCGATTCACGTTCTGACAAGGCCCCTGGCACACCTCGACCGGCTGGAGATCGCCGCACTCGAATGGGTCGGCCCCGTTTCGCGGCGGCTCACCTGCGGGTATCAGCATGCGCATGAGTACCAGCCAACCTGTCGCGGCCGGTCAACGGCAGGAACCCCACATGCCGAGCGACGTCACGCCCCAGCTGTCGTTGTTCGACAAGTTCGCGACCCGAGCTGCGGAGTTCGTGTCACGGGCCTGGTTCTTCGCGGCCTGCCTGCTGCTGGTGCTGATCTGGGCGCCGTCGATCCTGGTGATCCAGAATGTCGACACCTGGCAGCTCATCATCAACACCGCGACCACCATCGTGACCTTTCTGCTGGTCGCGCTCCTGCAGAACACCCAAACCCGCAACGACCAGTCGACCCAGGACAAGCTCAACGCCCTGACTGAGGCGGTAGCCGAGCTACGCGATGCGGTCGGGCTGGAGAACCGCGAGAGCTCCTGAACCCTTAGGGCGGACGAAGTGGCGCGACGAAACCGCAGGTGGCCGCCCGGTCGACGCTCAGCCGCCCGCGGCGACGAGGTATGGGTTGGCGTCGGCGGTCTTGAAGGTCAGTCCGTGGCCGGGTGCTGATCGGTCTGGGCGCAGGACGCCGCCGGCCGTAGGCGAGGCGACGCCGTCGAACAGCATGGATTCGATGCGGACGTGGTCGTGGAAGTACTCGAGGTGGCGCAGGTTCGGCACCGCCGCGGCGACGTCGAGGTGCAGCGCCGGGGCGCAGTGCCCGGACAGCTCGAGGCCGACGGCGGCGAGCGCGGCGACGCGCATGCTCGCGCTCAAGCCGAAGGCGCCGACGAAGCCCAGCCGGCCCGCCGCCCTCAAGAAGGCGCTCGACGCGGTCCGGGCCTGAACCACTGCCATACAGCGCAGAGGGGACCAGCGGATCACCGCCGGCCCCCTCTGCTTGCGGTATGCGCTACCGCAACGCCCGCTCAAGCTCGGACTTGGTCATCTTCGAGCCGCAAGCACCTCATCGCCCGCATCCCCTGAGGGCGCTGAGATCCCTTTCACCCATCGCGCGCCGACGCGTAGGCGCGACCCAACGGGGGTACCACCTGAGGATTGACGAGAGTCAACCTGGGAGGGCAGCGTTGAGCGAGCGATGGTACCGCAATGCAGTGATCTACAGCCTTGACGTGCGGACCTTCCAGGACTCCAACGACGACGGTATCGGCGACCTGCAGGGCGTGACCAGCCGAATCGACTACCTGAGCCGGCTTGGCATCAACACGCTGTGGCTCAGCCCCATCCATCCGAGGCGGCCGCATGACGGCTGGTTGATGGCACACCTGCTCGAACCGTTCGGCGGCGGCGAACCGAACCCGTTTGAGCAGTGCCGCAGCGGGCACGCTTCACTACCGGTCAGTCCAGGGCGTCCTTGATGTCGTGGGCGGCATCTTTGACCTTGTCCCCGGCGTGCTTGACGTTCGCAGCGCCGCGCTCGGTCCGCCCCTCGGCCTCCAGACGCTCGTCATCTGTGGCCTCGCCGTATTGCTCCTTGGCCGCGCCCTTGGCCTCTTCGCTCTTGTGCTTGATTTTATCTTTGAAGCTCATCACGCCTCCCGTAGCGGTGAGTTCGGGCGGTGCGGGGGTGACGCACCCGTACTCCGTGCCCAGACTGGCCGGCGCCAAACCGGCTCGAACCGACCCCAGTTCCCATACCCCACCGCTCGGTCGTCACGCGTCCGGCGTCTTTCCAGTCAGGGGCTGCCGGGGACATGAAAGCCTTGCGGTGTCCGCCGTAGGTCCGGCTTGGCCAGCGCGTCACTGGGTAGACCCCGACGCAGGTTGCGACGGCTCGGGGCCCGCTGAAGGAAGAACTGTTCCAATAGCCGCATGACGCGTCCGACGCCCGGGTCATGCGTCGCCACCGCCGACCACCCGGGCGATGAGGTATCCGGTGAACGCGCCAGCGCGACCGGGTCCGGGGTCGTCTTGTCCACGGGTCCCCATGCGGGGCGGCGACCGCCACACTCCTCGCGGTCCATGATGCCGACCGGTCGTCGAACGTGGCTGGCGCTGTTCCGCGCGACGGCATCCGCTGCGGTGTACCCGGTGACGCGCCGAGGTTGGTGCTGTCAACAGCATACCGCGGACATCGTCACCGGTCATTCGGTCATTCAGGCCTGTTGACCTGCGGTTTCATCCGCCTAAACTCGCCGGGCCACCAGGGCGGAAGGAGAACGGATGACCGTTGGCGGCCAGGACACCGTGGGCTACGAACTCGAGACGTGGGCACGCACGATCCTGATTGGATCGCGCGGGCCCAGCCCCTACGAGAAGGTCAAGGCGTACCGGATCTTGAACCGGGCCAACCACCACATCTACCAGGCCCACCTGGCAGAGGCGCTGCTCGACCTCAGCTACCAGGGCGGCCACCATGCCTCGCCGCAGACCCGGCTGGCGTTGCTGGAGGAGGCAGCCGACGCCGCCCGAAACGTGCGACGCGACGAGCCACGACGCGGCAAACTTGTCGTGCGGATCCTCGACTCGTACCAGCGCGCCCTGTATGAGCTGGGCCGCCGCGCTGAAGGGCTCGCGGTCCGCGAGGAAATGGCCACGGCGAACCGCCTGGCGTTCGCGGCCGGGGAACGCGGCTGGGTCGAATGGGGTCTGCGTGCCTGGGCACACGGGCTGGCCGAGGAGGGCCGGCACGCCGACGCGGCGGCCGCCCTCACCGAACTCCTCGACGTCACCCTGCCGGAGGACGCCTGGGGCACCTGCACCTGGGATCGGCTGAGCCTGACCGCCGAACTGGACGCTGCCGGCCGCACAGACGCCGCGGTCACGACACTGAGCGCGATCCTCGACGAGGACCGCGCCAAACTGGCCGCAGACGGGACCTCCCTCAGCGGCGTGTTCCACACCCTGATCTGGCACGCACTGCTCCTCGACCGCGTGGGCCGCGCCGAGGACGCCGACGCGGCCCGCCACGAGGCACTCGACCTGCTCCGCCGACTGGCCGCCACCGGAGAACCCAAAAACTGGAGCGGGTACCAGTTCTCCTACGCCGGCGTGCTACTGGCCGTTCGGGCCAGCAACGCCGAGCCGCACACCGCCGGCCAGTCCCGGCCCCCCCTTCGGCGTCGACCCCGGCCACTGGTCGCCCGACCTGCGGGAGCGCTACTTCGACGAAGCCGGAATCGCCCGGCGCGAGGCCCCCGCCTCCGACCGGCCCGGCACCCTACGCGACACGGCCCGCCGCGAGTACCGCCTGCCCGAACTCGCCGCGCTGCGACGCCGGCTGGCCATCCGCACCGGCGTGTACTGGCTGTGGCGCCACGGCCACCGCTTCCTCGAACCAGCCCTCCCCGCCTTCAACGACAGCGTCGACGTCGCTCGCCGCCTCCACACCCAAACCGCTGCAACCGGCCGGCCGTCGCTCATCCACGCGCTGACCGACCGGGCGATGATCCTCACCGCCGGATACCGCTACCCCGACGCCCTCAACGACTACCACGAAGCACTGACGCTGCACTCGACAACCAGACCGACCGGCCAGCCGTGACGCCGCGCGGCCCCTCGACGTAGCACAGGAGATTCCTGCGTTCGTCGTACCCACCTCGGTTATGGACGCGGGGCTACTGCGTTCCCGGTGTGGGCGATCCCTGAGTACCGCGACGGTCAGGCGATGTCGAGGACTGCCTTGCCGTGCAGACGGCGGCCGCGCAGGGCCTCGATCGCTTGGCCGGCCGCATCCCATGCGCCGCGCCATGAGATCTGAGGATCCAGTCTCCCGCCGGCGACGGCACCGGCCAGCCAGGTCAGATCGGGCGACAGGCCGCGGCAGGCGAGCAGGAAGAAGGTCACGATCGAGCGATCGTGGCGGCCCTGGTCGCCGAAGAAGGCGCCGAACGGGAACGTCTCTGCCCCGCCGGTCCCGTGTCCGACGGAGACCAGCGTGCCGCTCTCGGCGAGGCGGTCGTAGGCGGCTACGAGTTGCTCACCACCCACCATGTCGACCACGCCGTCGACCGGCTCGTTGGCCTCGGCAGGACCGGACACCACCTCGTCCGCGCCAAGCGCACGCAGGCTCTCACCGTGGGCTGCTGGATCGCCGGTGGAAGCCACGACGTGCGCACCGCCCAAGTGCGCGAGCTGTACGGCGTACCGGCCGACCCCGCCGGTGGCGCCGGTGACCAGCACGCGCCTGCCGAGGATCGGCCCGATTCGGTGTAGCGCGCGCAGCGCGCTGGCACCCGCCACCGGAACGGTGCTGATGGCACCCGGGTCGGCACCCTGCGGGACGACACCCATCAAGTCGGTGTCCACGACGCGATACTCGGCCCACGCGCCGTCCGGGGCGAGGGTGACGGCGGGAGTACCGATGGCGGGGCCGGACCCGTCGGCGGCAGCCCGCTCGACGATCCCGGCGGCGTCCCAGCCGAGCACGGTCCCCTCCGGGGCGTTGTCGATGCCGAACGCGACCTCGCCGTAATTGAGGGAGGTTGCGGTCACCCGTACCAGCGCCTGATTCGGGGCCTGCACGGGATCGGGTGCCTCCCCGAGCCGCAGGCCACCGGGTGCAGAGCGGTCGACGAGCAGCGCGCGCATTGTCTCACCTTTCACCGAGGAACTTATGCCACCGAGTGGCATATTACCACGAGTGGCGTTCGCTCACGGGGTACAGTGAGGCTCGATGGACGCCATGGCCCCTACCGAGCCGACGCTGCGTGAGCGCAAGAAGCTGCGCACCCGCCAGGCGCTGATCGACACCGCGCTGCGGCGATTCACCGGGCAGGGCTTTGACGGCACGACGCTCGACGAACTGTGCGCTGACGTCGAGGTCTCCAAGCGCACGTTCTTCCGCTACTTCACCACCAAGGAAGACGTCGCGATGGCGCCGACGCAGGACCTGTGGGCGGCTTTCCTGGCCGATCTTGAGACGCGGGAGCCGAACGGCAGCCCACTGCTGGGACTGCTCCAGGACGCGCTGCTCGCAGCGCTGGACCGGATGTCCGCCGAGGGCTGGGCGGACCGCGTCCTGCGAAGTCGCCGACTGGCCGCGGACACGCCATCGATGAACGCGCACGGCCTGGACTTCTGTGACCGCACCACGCGTACCGCGATCAAGATCCTGGAGGAACGTTTCGGGTTCGATCCGCATGACCTGCGACCGCGGCTGGCGCTCGACGTGGTGGTAGCGGCCTTCCACTGCGCGCTGGAAGGATGGACGTTCCAGTCCGGGCCGGCAGGCCGCGACGGCCTGGCCATCCGCTTACGGGAAGCCTTCTGCGCGGTTCCGGGCATCATCACCATGACGGTCCCGCAGCCCGTCACACGCTCACCCCGCCAAGAGTTCCCCGGCACGCCCCGGACGGACGACTGACCTGCTGAGTTGGTTCAGCCGCCGCATCGCCACAGCGCAGAGACACCGGCCCCGTCTCGGGGTGGCAGAGCCGACGATCCGCTTCGCCGGCCGGCCGACCGGCGGTCCGGGCGTTGCTGTTCGGCGACGCTCTGCTCATGCCACCGGCGATATTCGTTGACGGACGGCACGCTTGTCGACACGGACGCCCTGCACGCGGCCGTCGCGACCCACGTTGCTGGAGCCGTGCCCGAAACGGCGCGTGGCCGGGTAACGGTCGCGTTCTCAGCGACGCCTACATGACTGCCGACGCCGCCCGCACCCTGCCGCGCACGCTGCGCCGGATCGACACCGGCGACGAGCGGCGGGTCGTGCGGCGCTCATCCGGGACTCTGCCGAGCGCCATCACGTCGTGGTACAGATCCCCGGCCACAGCCACGAGCCGGCGGGCATCCCGACGGCTCATCGTCGCGCGTGCGTCTGCGGCTTCGGCCGCGGTCACGGGCGCCCTCCGAGTTCGTCGATACCCGCGGCTTCCGCTGCGGCGGAAGCCGCGGGCCAGATGGTCATCAACGCGGCGCGGTCACAGGGCGGCGCGGACGGCGGCCTCCACCTTCGGCGGGCAGGCGCCGTCGTGCAGGGTGTCCAGGGCGAGCAGCGCCGCGCCTGCCACCGGAGGCGTGGACAGTACCGTGACCGTCGCCCGGGGCGACAAGGCCGCGATACGGGACAGGAGGCCCTCGTGTAGCTGGGGGTGTCGTGCGGTCAGGACGCCGCCGCCGAGGACCACCGTGTACGGAGCCGCGAGCAGGTCCAGCCTCGACGCCGACACGCGGACGAGGGCCTCGATCTCGTCGGTCAGGCGGCGAACGACGCGGCCCGCCACGGCGTCACCCGCTGCGGCCACCTCGAACAGCAGTTCGCATAGTTCGTCGAGTCGGGACTGTGGAAGGTCGCCGAGGTGCAGGGCGATGCTGACGGCCTCGACGGTGGGTAGGGCGAAGTGGTTGCGTACCGCTTCGGTGAGGGTGGTGGCGGGGCCGCGGCCGTCTTCGGCACGGCAGGCGTGGTAGAGGGTGAGGGCGGCGAGAAGGTGGCCGCCGCCCCAGTCGCCGGACAACTGACCCAGGGCCGGGAAGCGGGACGTGGTGCCGTCGCGGCGGCGGCCTACGGCGTTGATACCGGCACCGCAGACCACGCCGACTGCGTCGGGGGTCGAGGTGCCGGCGCGGAGCAGGGCGAACAGGTCGTTGTCGACGGTGCTGGTGGTGGCGAGGGCGAGGCTGGTCACGGCGGTGTTGAGGCGTTCGACCTCGATCGGCAGGTCGGCGCCGGCGATGTAGACGGACAGCTGTGACAGTTCGATATCTGGTGGTAGGGCGGCCGCGGCGCGGGCCTGGGCAATGAGGGTGACCAGCTGGGTGACGGCGCCGGGTAGGCCGAGGACGTGCGGTGAGGTGGTCGGGCCGGTGACTCGGGCGAGGATGCGGCCGTCGAAGTCGCCGAGTACGACGTCGGTTTTGGAGTTGCCACCGTCGACTGCGGCGTAGAGCCGTGCGGTCACGACAGCCAGGCCAGGTGGTCGCGGTTGGCTGCCAGGAGGTCGTTGGTGAGTCTGGTGGCTTTGTCGTGCTGGGCGACGAGGGGGTGGGTGAGCAGGGCGCGGTAGACGCGGTCGCGGCCGCCGTGCAGGGCGGCGTCCACGGCGAGTTCCTCGTAGGCCGACACGCCGGCGACCAGGCCCGCGAACTCGGGGCGAAGCGGGGGCGCGGGCAGCGGGTGGGCGCCGTCGGCGCCGACGCGGCAGGTGGCCTCGATGACGGCGTCGTCGGACAGGAAGGGCAGGAAGCCGCGGTTGCGGACGTTGACGGCGTGGATGCCGCCGTCGTCGTGGTGCAGGGAGGCGATCAGGCCGACGGCGGCCTCGGAGTAGAAGGCGCCGCCGCGCTCGCCGAGGAGTGCGGGCTTCTCGGTGAGTGCGGGGTCGGCGTACATGCGCAGGAGCTGCTCCTCGAGTTCGGCGACCCGCTCGCCGCGGGTGGGCCGGCCGCGCTCCTCGGCGACGACCTCGTCGTGGCAGTAGAAGTAGCGCAGGTAGTACGAGGGCACGCAGGCGAGAGCGGTGATGATCTCGGCCGGGATCTGCACGCCGGCGGCGAGGTCGGCCAGGCCCTGTTCGAGGATGTGCGGCAGGCGGTCGACGCCGTCGACGTAGGCGGCTCGTTCCCAGGTGAGGTGGTTGAGTCCGACGTGGTCGAGGGTGACGGCGGACGGCTCGATGCCCAGGGCCGCGGCCCACCGGCGTTGGAACCCGATCGCGACGTTGCACAGTCCGGCGGCGCGGTGGCCGGCGTCGAGCAGCGCGCGGGTGACGATGCCGACCGGGTTGGTGAAGTTGACGATCCACGCGCCGGGGTCGGCGCGGCGGGCGATGTCGAGCACTTCGGGGACTGTGCGTAGCGCCTTGGCGAAGCCGCCCGCGCCGGTCGTCTCCTGACCCACACAGCCGCACGCCAGCGGGAACGTCTCGTCGCTGATCCGGGCCCGCTGCCCGCCGACGCGTAGCTGGATGACTACTGTGGACGCCCCGGCGAGCGCGTCGTCCACATCGGACGTCCAGCGCAGCTTGGCGGGTGAGCCGTGGTGGGCCAGGATCCGCTGTGCGAAGGCGCCCACGAGGGACAGCCGGTCGAGCGCTGGGTCCAGCAGGACGATCTCCGAGGCGAATGGTGCGAGTCGTGCGAACCCGTCGATGAGTTCTGGGGTGTAGGTGGATCCGCCCCCGACGACGGCGATTTTCAACCT
>NZ_JBFAZW010000039.1:0-83845 GCF_040682015.1 Dactylosporangium sp. NPDC051485 | reverse complement strand
CGGGCGGCGCCGCCGCGCTCGCCGGCCCGGCCGGCGCCTCGAGGCGCCGGCGGACCTCGCGCACGGTGCTCGGCGAGACGCCGGCGACGCGGGCGATCTCGCGCAGGGAGCCGGCGGGATCGGCCTCGATCGCGGCCAGCACCCGGCGGCGGCCGGCGACCGGGTCCACGGCCCGGACGCGCCCGTCGCGGCCCAGCCGGGCGGCCGGTGGCGTGCCGTCCTCAGCGGCGGCGGCCCTCAGCCGCTTGACGGTCTTGGCCGCCAGGCCGCTCGCCGCCGCGATCGCCCGGTCCGACCAGTGCGGATGGTCGGCCGCGATGCGTACCGCGGCGGCCTCCCGGTCGGCGTAGGCCAGCGGCAGGCCGTGCGTGACGTTGGCGCGGACCGCCTCGACGAATGCGTCCTCGGCGGTGCCGTCGAAGAAGCACACGTCGATGTGCTCGTGCCCGCGCAGGACGGCCGCCCGCAGCCGGTGATGCCCGTCGATGATCTGCATGGTCTGGCGGTGCACCAGCACCGGCGGCAGCACCTGCTCAGACTCGGCCAGCAGCCGCACGTGCTCGTCCGCCTCGCCGAGCAGCCTCGGCGAGCAACCCGGCATCAGCTCGGTCACGGGCATCCGCGCGTGCGCCGTCAACTCGGCGGGGCGGGTCCGGTCGGCACTCGTCATGTGGCTCCTCGCGACGGTCAAGCCCGCCCGCGGCGCCCCGCGGGCGAGGACTGGAGGTGGTCGGCAACCGGGAACCGGTCGGCTTGCGGCCCGGATCAATTGCAACCACGCGACCAATGATGCGCAACCTTTGCAAGGAAAAGTTCACCGCTTGCAGTTGATCGAAAGATCTACATACGCTCAAGGGGCTGCCCCGCCCATCTGGTGGGTGGGCCGCATGCGAACGCATCACACGGGGGGATCCATCAGCATGCGCGAAAACGAAACAGCACTAGATCCATTTCCCGTCGCCGATGCCGTGGACGGCATCGAGCGCTTACCCGTCGTCGACCTCGATGACGGCGACTCGCCCCGCGTCAACGGGATCGACGAACGCCACGCCGAGCTCCTCGCCGCCAGCGGCGCCGCATTGCCTCCGATCGTCGTCGACCGCCGCACCAGGCGCATCGTCGACGGCCATCACCGGCTCCGGGCGGCCGTCCTGCGCGGCCAGGACCACATCGACGCCCGCCTCATCGACGCACCGCCGGACCTGCTCTTCATGCTCGCGGTGCGGGCGAACATCACCCACGGTTTGCCGTTGTCCTACGCCGACCGGCGGGCCGCCGCCGTCCGCATCGTCCGCTCCCATCCCCATTGGTCCGACCGGGCCATCGCCCAGGCGTCCGGGCTGTCGGCCCGCACCATCGCCACCCTGCGCGACCCGGCGCAGCCCCGCGGCCAGCGCATCGGGCTCGACGGCCGCCGCCGCGACGGCGACGTGGCCGAACGCCGTGTACGCGCCGCCGAGGCGCTGCAGGTCAACCCGGCCGCCACGCTGCACGAGGTCGCCGCGACCGTCGGCCTCTCGCCGGCGACCGTCCACGACGTGCGACGCCGGCTCGAACAGCGCATCGACGTGGTCCCGGACGGCCTGCGCGCCGCGGAGCGCCCCAAGCCCGCGACGCCGCTGCGTGAGCCGGCCGACTGGGCGTCTCGGCGGACCGTCCCGGCCACCGCCGGCGCCGAGCGTCAGGCGCTGCTCGACGGGCTCAAACGCGACCCGACGTTGCGGTACACCGAGTCCGGCCGCGCCTTGCTGCGCCTGTTCATCGCCGCCACCGCCGCGCCGGCCCGCTGCGGTGACTTCGCCGCCGAGTTCGCGGCCAAACTGCGCGACGAGGCGCCCGTCGAGTGCCGGGAGGCGGTGGCGCGGCTGGCCTGGGCGCAGGCGCACGACTGGCTGATGCTCGCCGAGCACCTCGAGCGTCGCGCGGCGACCAGTGCGTGACCGCATCCGGCGTGTTCGACTGCGGACATCCGCGGTTGACAAGGCCGGATGCGCACCGCCGTCGTTCCGGCTCGCCCCTCGAGCCCCATGAGCCCCACAGCCAGGAGGCACGACGTGACCCTCATCGACCTCTTCCGCGCCGGCCTCGATGCCGGACCGGACCGCACGGCGTTGATCGCCGGCAACGTGCGGCTCACCTTCGCGCAGCTCGACGAGCAGGCCCGGACGCTGGCCCAACGCCTTCGCCAACACCCCGCTGGCCCGCCACAGCGCGTCGGCGTGCTGGCCGGCCCGTCCCCCACCGCCTTCGTCGGCCTGCTCGCCGCGATGTACGCCGGCGCCGCCGCGGTGCCGCTCAACCCCGCGTTCCCGGCCCGGCGCACGGCGGCGATGATCGAGGCGGCCGGAGTCCGGGTGGTCATCGCCGACGACCGGCACGCCGCGCTCGCCGGGGGCTGTGACGTGGAGCCCCCGGCGCAGCCGCGAGGGGCCGGCGCGATCGATGCTCCGACTCCACTGGCGCCGGAGGCGGAGGCCTACGTCATGTTCACCTCGGGCTCGACCGGCCGCCCGAAGGGCGTGCCGATCAGCCACGCGAATGCGCGGCACTTCTTCGCATGGGCGACCGCCCGCTACCCGATGTCCCCGGACGATGTCGTCGCGCAGACGTTCGATCCGACGTTCGACCTGTTCCTCTTCGCGATGTTCACCGCCTGGCCGGCCGGCGCCGCCGTCTGCTGTGTGCCGCCCCAGCGGCTCGGCCGCCTCCCGGCGCTGATCGATCGGCACCGGATCTCGGTCTGGTTCTCGGTGCCGAGCACCATCCGCGTGCTGCACCGGCTCGGGCTGCTGGGCGAGGGCAGCCTGGCCGGCATCGGCACCAGCCTGTTCTGCGGCGAGGCCCTGACCGACGAGGCGGCGCGGTTGTGGCGGCGGGCCGCGCCGAACGGCCCGCTGGACAACCTGTACGGGCCGACGGAACTGACGATCGCGTGCACGGTGCACCGATACGGTTCGCAGGCGGCGGCGACGCCCAACGGCGTCGTCCCGATCGGCGTGCCGTTCCCCGGGCTGCGCCACCTCCTGCTGCCGGGAACGGGGGACGAGGGCGAGCTCTGCGTCACCGGCCCGCAGATGTTCCGCGGGTACCTCGATTCCGCCGACGACGAGGGCCGGTTCGCGTCGGCCGAGGGGCGGCGGTGGTACCGCACCGGCGACCTGGTCCGCCGGATGCCCGACGGAACCCTGGCCTACCTCGGCCGATTGGACAGCACCATCAAGGTTCGCGGGTATCGCGTGGAACTGCTGGAGATCGAGCACGCGCTACGGGCGCTACCCGAGGTCGAGGACTGCGCCGTGGTCGCCGTCGAGCGCGACGGCGACACCACCCTGGCCGCGGAGTACGTCGGCCTGCCGGCCCCCGCCGCCGTGCTGATGCGGGCCTTGGCCGAGACGCTGCCGGACTACATGGTCCCGCAGCGGCTGGAGCACGTCGACGCCCTGCCGCTGAACGCCAACGGCAAGATCGACCGTGGTGCCGTCCGCGCCCGGGCAGCGCTGGAACCGAGCCGGTCCTGAGCGCGGGGCCGCTTTCTTGCGCCGCATCGGCCCAGTGCCTAGCGTACGCACGTCGACGTCGATCGCTACGCAACACGTTGATTCCGGACGGGGGCTGAGACGTTGGCGGACATGACAACGATCCATTGCCGGCAGGACCCGGCGCGGCGCGCTCCCCTGATGTGGGCGCAGCTCGCGGAGTGGCGGGCCATTCACGCCTGTGCACCGGGAGACCCGCGCTTCACCCTGTCCCGCGTCTGGCCGGTCGGCCGTCCACGCACGATCGAGTCCACAATGGACATCATACGCCGTCTCGTGTGCCGTCACGAAAGCCTCCGCACGCGCTATGTCGCCGATGCCGGGCCGCAGCCGGACCAGGTCGTGGCCGCCGAGGTCGAGGTACCGCTCGCCATCGAGCGCTTCCTGGACCCTCCCACCCGGGAGGCCATCGACGCCGCGGTGCGCCTCGTCCACGAGTCGCCGTTCGACATCTCGCGGGACGTGCCGCTGAGGCTGCGGTTCCTGGTCCACGACGACGCCGTCGTCCACGTCGTCGTCGCAGCCAGCCACATCGCCGTCGACGACTGGAGCTTCGAGGTGCTGCGCCGCGAGTTCTACGCGCTGCTCGACGGCACCGTCGACCTTCCCGAGCCGCTGCAGCCGGCCGACCGGGTCGCATTCGAACGCTCGCCCCGCGGGCGGTCGGTCCATGAGCGCACCCTCGACTACTGGAGCGGGTCGCTCGGCGTGGCCGACGAGGCGCTGTTGCGTCCGCAGCCGGGGCTCGCTGCCCACACCGTGGACTGCGTCGCGATCGACTCCGTGGCGCTGGCCCGCGCCGCCTACGCGATCGCCCAGCGGGAGAACGTCACGCCGTCGATCGTGGTGCTCGCCGCGACCTCCCTGCTGCTCGGCGTGGCCACGGACAGTCGCCATTGCTTCATGCGCATGATCTACGCCACCCGCCATCGCCGCGGCACCGACACGTTGGTGGCGGCGTTCAACCAGGAGGCGCCCTACTTCGTGCCGTTGACGGCGACCACGTTCGCCGGCTTCGTGCACGCGGCCGGCACCGCCGCGCTCAGCGGCTTCCTGCGCAGCGAGTGCGACTGCGACGAACTGGGTCACCGGGTCGAGGAAACGTTGCGGGTCCGCGGCATCCCGCCCGGCGGGTACTGCTTCTACAACGACGTCCGGTTCATGCCCGGACGCGCGGACGACGCCACGCTCGCGGCGCCGGCCGGCCCGGCCCGTGCGGCGCTCGCCGAGACCGTGACCCACATCCTGCCGTCCTACGTGCTGGCGGACGCGATGTTCTTCCTCGGCGTCCTGCAACTGGGCAAGGTTGCGACGCTCACCCTGAGCAAGGACCGCCGATTCCTTCCGCAGGTGAGCGCGAAGCGGTTCCTGCTGGCCGTCGAGGCCCTGCTGGTGCGCGCCTGCGAGGCGGACCTGCCGCTCACCGACGTCGCCGCCCTCCTCGTCGACGTCCGAAGCGCGACCGCCGTCGGCGGGGAGTTCGAGCGGTGAGCCCCGTGCTGTACTGCCTCGCAACCGACGACGAGACCGCGGCGGTGTACGAGTCGTGGCGCGGGCTGGCCCAGCTCGACGTCGAGCTCGTCGTGGACCGGCGGCCGCCGACGGAACCGGTGCCGGCACTCGCGGCCCGGGTGGCGGCGACCGTCGACGGGCGCGACCACGTGCTGCTCGCGTCGGGCGCCGCCGCCGAACTCCTGGTCCGGACCCTGCCTGAGGTGCGGACCGTGCCCCGGTTCCGCCGGGTGTTCCTGCTGGATGCGGCGGTTCCGCACGAGGCACCGCCCGACGGCACGCATTGGCCGATCAGCGCGATCTGCGCGACCGGCGGCACGCCGGCGACGCCGTCCGCGGTGGCCGGCTGGCGGCGCTACGCCGACTAGTCCTTCAGCCTGCAGGTGTTCGACGACGGCCCCGACTTCCTCCGCAGCCGCCGCGCCGAGATCATCGAGAGCATCCATCACGACCTCGGTATCCGGCAGGACCAGGCGCTGCGCCCGGACGACGCGACGGTGTTGTTCCGGTGAGCGCGACGAGGAACGGGTCTGCGGCGGCGGCGAGCGACACGGTCGAGCAGATCGTCGATCGGCTGCGACGCATCCCCCTGCAGGCCCGGCGGTTCTGGGTGTCATCCGACCGGGCGCACGCCGCGTACCGCATCGACGGCGAACTGCTGTCGTCCGCGATCGGCGCCGGCCTGCCGCACGTGCCCGGCCCCGACGGCCCGCTGTTCGACGCCGACGACCTGACGAACCTGTCGCTGCGCCTGCGGCTGCGCTCCCCCATGCGCGCGGCGATGCGGTACTGGGACCGCATCCTGAACCGGCCGGCCGGGGATCGGCGCGAGTTCCTGGTCGACTACCTCGCCAGGTGCCCGCTGCCGGGCCACGGCGGCGACTGCGAGATGACGTGCGGCACCCCGGACGGCGTGGTGGCGGTGCCGTGGAGCGCGGCCGAGTTCGACCGGCCCCTGGTGACGACGGCCGTGACGCTGCACAACGACTGGCCCGACCTCCCGCCGGGACTGGTCGAGCTGATCGGCGAGCTGGCCGATGTCGAGTTCTACCGGCTGCCCCGCCTGATGAAGGCGGACATCGGCTTCATGCTCGAGCAGCGGATCGGCGACTGCCTGGGCTTCGCCCGGTTCCTCACCGATCGGGGCAACCGCCGCGGCCTGCGCATGCGGTGCGTCTTCGGCCTGATCGTGTCGCCGCCGTACTCGGCGCAGCATTTCTGGGCCGAGGTGGACGTAGCCGGCCGGTGGGTTCCGGTCGATCCGGGGCTGCTGCGCGGTCTGGCCGTGTGGGGCGTGCTCGATCCCGGTTGGCCGGAGCACCGCTCGCCCGGGGCGATCCTCGCGGGCCTTTCGGACCGCAACGGCATCGTGGTTTCCGACCACGGCGTGCCGGTGCCGCCGCAGGTGGTGGCGTTCCGCACGCGCGTGACAGCGGCTACGGCAGAGTAGGAGAGGAGAGCCAGGTGCTCCGATATCGGCTGTTCATAGAGGGCGCCGCGCGGCCCGCGGACGACGCCCCGCACGGCGTGCAGCGGCTTGCCGAAGTGCGGTCGGCCGGCGCGCGACCCGAGGGTGGTCGGCCGTGACCCGGCCCGCGGCGGCAAGCTGGCCCGCGGAGTTCGAAGAGATGATCCGGCGGCAGTGCCGCCTCCTGGAGCCGGGCGAGCCGATCGACCCCGACACGTCGCTCGCGCTGCTCGGCATCGACTCCGTGCAGATCTTGATGCTCATCGTCGAAATCGAGGAGACGTTTCTGGTGGAGATACCGGAGACGATGCTGACCGGTGAGTACTTCGCCACGCCGCGTTCGATCTGGTCGGTCCTGGAGTCCCTGGGCGTCGAAGCAGAGGATGGCGAGGCGGCCTGAGCCGAGGCCCGCCGGCGGCTCAGCCGGCGGGGTTCGCTTCCACGAGCGTGGGGTCGATCGAGCAGAGCAGCTCCCAGACGGCCCGCAGCGTGGCAAACGAATCCGGGGTCAGCCGCTCGAGCGGAATCTCCACCCCGAACTCGTCCTCGATCAGCGCGATCAATTCGGCCGATCCGAGGGAATCGACGCCGAGTTGCACCAATGACACGTCAGGGTCGATATTGGCTGTAGCCGATTCCAAACGGCCGTGCATCCGAAGCACCGACTCGAACTGCGCGGACCAAATCGCCATGCTTCACGCTCCGCTTTCTTCGACTGGGCCCGTTCGGCGCCGTCACCTGGCCAACGCGGCGAAGCGTAACACGATGAACGGCGCCGCGACGACGCCGCGTATGTGCATTGACCGACGCCCGGGAGGGCGTGAGAAATTAGCAGAGATGGACCAAAGTATGAATGCGGTGACGGGCGCCGACATGGCGGTACCGCTCCGGAAAACGCTGCGCGAATACGCCGACAGGCCGGCCTTCGTGTACGCCGGCCAACAGCACACCTATCGCGAACTGCTGTCCATGGCGGACGAGTGGACGGCCTACCTCGACGCCGAGTCGGTGGGTGCCGGAGCCGTCACGATGCTGGAGGGCGTCAGCTCGCCGCACACCTGCGCCGCGCTGCTCGCGCTGATCGAGCGCCAGGCGATCATCGTGCCGAGAACCCCGTCGAGCGTCGCGGCCGACGCCGAGCTCACCATCGCCGAGGTCGAGGTCGTCCTCGGCGCGGCCGGATCGGGGCGGCGGACGTGCCGCCGCACCGGCCAGTCCGCGCGCAACGAGCTGTACGCGCGGCTGCGCGCCGCGGGCAGCCCCGGCCTGGTCCTGTTCAGCTCGGGCACGACCGGACGGAGCAAGGCGAGCGTGCTGGACTTCGCGAAGCTGCTCGCACGACACCGCCCGGGCGCCGCGGAGGGTCGCCGGGTGCTGCAGTTCCCGCACTTCGACCACATCGGCGGGATCAACACGCTGTTGCGCACCCTGGCCGGCGGCGGGACCGTGGTGACCGTCCCGGAGCGGACCCCGGACACCGTGTTCGGCGCGATCGCCGCGCACGGCGTGCAGGTGCTGCCGACGACCCCCACGTTCTTGAAGATGGCGCTGCTGACCGGCGCGGACCGCCGGTATCCCACCGACACGTTGGAACTGATCACCTACGGTGCCGAGCCGATGCCGCAGCACACGCTGGAACTGCTCCGCGCCGCGCTTCCGGCGGTGCGCCTCAAACAGATCTACGGACTGTCGGAACTGGGCATTCTGCCCACGAAGTCGCGCGCCGACGGCAGCCGATGGATGAAGCTCGGTACCGCGGGATTCGCGCACCGAATTGTCGACGGGATTCTCTGGATAAAGTCCGACACGGCGATGCTCGGGTACCTCAACGCGTCCGCGGAATTCGACGACGAGGGGTACTTCAACACGCAGGACATGGTGGAGATCGACGGGGAGTACATCCGCATCCTCGGCCGTCGTTCGGAAATCATCAACGTCGGCGGCGAGAAGGTGTACCCGTCCGAGGTGGAGAACGTCGTCCTGGAGGTGCCGAACGTCTGTGACGTGACGGTCACCGGTCACCCGAGTCCGATCCTCGGCATGGTCGTGAAGGCGACGGTCCGGCTGGAGCGCGACGAGGACGAGCACAGCGTGCGACTGCGCGTCCGGGAGCACTGCCGCAACCGGCTGGCGGCGTTCAAGGTGCCCGCGCTGATGCACGTGTCCCACGAACCGATGCACACGGCACGGTTCAAGAAGGCCAGGGGGTAACACCGGTGACGGGTCCGGGTGACGGCAAGGTGGCAGTGGTCAGCGGCGGCAGCCGGAGCCTGGGGCGTGCCGTGGTCGAGCGACTGCTGCGCGACGACTGGTGCGTCGCCACGTTCAGCCGCTCCAGCAACGAGTTCATCGAGTCGATCCGCGACCTGCCGCGCGTGTCCTGGCGGGCGCTGGAACTCGCCGACACGGAAGGGGCCGGTGAGTTCGTCGGCGGGGTCGTGCGCCACTTCGGACGGGTGGACGCCCTGGTGAACAACGCCGCAGTCGGACACGAGGGACCGCTGCTCACCGTGCCGGTGCCGGACATCTCCCGGGTGATCGGGGTGAACCTCGTCGGCCCGATCGCCCTGGCCCGGGCGTGCGCGAGGGCCATGCTGCGCAACGGCCCGGCCGGCGGCTCGATCGTCAACGTCTCGTCCATCAACGCGGTCCGCGGGTTCGCCGGGGTGTCCGTCTACGCCGCGGCCAAGGCCGGACTCGACGGGTTCACCCGCAGCGCGGCCCGGGAGCTCGGCCCGCGCAACATCAGGGTCAACTCGGTTGCGCCCGGGTACTTTGACAGCGACATGACCGCCGGTATGAGCGAGCAGGCCCGCGCGAAGGTGCACCGGCGCACGCCGCTCGGACGGTTGGCCACCGCCGCCGAGGTGGCCGAATCCGTGTGCTTCATGCTCTCGCCGGCGGCATCCTTCGTCACCGGCCAGGTCATCGTGGTCGACGGCGGCAGCACCGTGTGAGCCACGTCCACGTCGCGTTGCCGTCGTCCGGCGTACCGGCTCGGCGGCGTCACTGCCCGACGAGCCGGTGCGTCTGCCCGCTGGGCCCGCAGGACGGATCCGGGACGACTTCGGCCCGGTAGCTGGCTTCCACGACCTTGCCGTTGTGCCTGACCGACACGTCCCACCACTCCACGGCGCGCCGCCACAACGCCGCTCCCGGCGACCGGTAGGGCGCCCACTGCGCAGGGTCCAACGCCCGCCACTCGACCATCGCCTTCATCAACAGCGGTTCGATCGGCACCCAGACGTCGTCGACCAGCACCTCGGGCCAGTAGTGCTTCAGCGCGAACGGGGGCGCGAGCATGAGCCCGAACGACTGCCGGATCGGCACACCGCGCTCGGCGCCACATTTGACCAACAGCTTCGTGGCGGCCTCGCAGTCGCCCAGGCCGGTGCGGCGGACGAATGCGATGTCGTCCAGGACGTGGCCGAGCTTCCAGGGCAGGCGGACGAACGTCACGCCGCAGAGCTCGTCGATGATCTCACGGGCCGACTCCGGCAGGTCCGGCCACTCGGTGGGGCACTCGACCCGCACATGGGCGATCGGCCGCTCCGACGCCGACCGCTCGACGCGCACCTGTTGCCGGCCGCCGGGAAGTACCAGGGAGTACTCGCAGTCGCCGGGGTGACCCGGGTCCGGACACGCCGCCCGGAATTCGACCAGGTACCCGGCCGGCGCCGGCGCCTGCACACGCTTGAGCGTCGCCGGCCAGAACCGGCGCAGGCTCATGGTCGCCGCACCCCGGCCGAGGAAGAGCTCGACGTTGATCAGATCGGTGCGCTCGAACAGCTCTGTCCCCTCCTGTTCTTCGCACAGACCACGGGCCCGCACCCGATCCAGGAACCGGACACCGACCGGATACAGCCGAGACGCCTCCTCAACGGTCACGTCGAAGCTTCGTGCGTCGTTGGGGACGGACGTCAACCGGGTCAGCAGTTCCTCGACGATGTGTTCGTCGGCCGCGCCCGGCTTGGCACGCTCATCCGTCATGTCGAATCAGCCGCGACACGACGGACCACAGCGAGTCGGCGCTGTAGAACGCCGCGGTGGTCACGTCCTCCTCCGGAAAGGTGAAGTCGAACGCGTTCTCCAGACTGGCCATGAGCGCGATCATCCCCATCGAATCGAGACCGAGGCTGCCCAGCGGTGTGTGGCTGGTGAAGGCCCCGGGATCGGTGACGTCAGGCAGGTGGAACAGGACGACGTCCTCGAATGCCTTCGGCGGCTCGACAGTGCTCAACTGCTTCCCTTCTCTGCGGCCGACACCGACTCCAGGTCATCGCGCAGCACCGTGAGGAATCGAGCTGCCTGGCGTCCGTTGACGACCCGATGGTCGTAGGTCAGGCCGAGGTAGAAGAACTCATGGGTTTCGACCTGCTGGTCTGCGGTCAACCGGAGCTCCTGCTGCGTCGCGCCGAGCGACAGCGCGCAGATCTGGCCCGGGTAGACGATGGGTTGAGCCGTGACCACACCCAGGTCCGTGTGCAGGGACAGCGTGAGTGCCGCCGCCCCGAGGTCGGATTCGAGCATGGTCCCCCGCGCGGCGCGAACGCGCAGGCGCATGAGTTCGGTCGCGATCTCGTGCACGGACCGGTTCTCGGCCGCGCGGATCACCGGTACGTACAGGCCGTGGCCGACATCGACGGTCACCCCGATGTCGGCGTGGTCGAAGCGCTCAAGCGTGAGGTTCTCCTCGTACAGCGTCGCGAACAGGTCGGGAAAGGCCTCCCGCCGGCCGGCCACCGTCTTGACCACGACCTCCGGCAGGCCGATCGACGCCTGAGCGCTTTCGCTGATGGTGTTCAGATAGTGCCGTACCGCCGTCGCCGAAACCTTGACGAGGACGAATGCGGCGGGAATGGTCGCGTGGGAACGGGAAACCGCACGGGCGACCGCGCGCTGATGCGCCGACAGCTGGATCCGTCCGCCGGGGGCGTCCGCACCGACCGCCGGGGACGCTTGCTCGCCTCCAGCCGGTCGTTCCCGGCGGGCCGCGGCAGCGGGCGACGGACCGGCATCGCCGACGGCCGCGGCGGCGGTCGTTGTCACGCGGCCGACGACATCTCCCGGATGCAGCACCGAACCGGGCGGCAACAGCCACGAGAGCCGGCCGGACTCCTCGACCACCAGGTCGGTGACCGCCTTCGAGGTTTCGATCGTCGCGACGCTGTCGCCGGCGCTCACCTCACTGCCGTCGGGGACCAGCCACTCCAGCAGCACGTAGCTGTCGTCGTTGGCGTTGAGCGTGGGCACGACCAGCTCGCCCATGGATGGGGCCTCCGTCAGGCTCGCGTAGATGGTGGCGTCCTGGATCAGCAGCGCACGCTCCAGGTGCATCGCGGCCGGAATGACCTCGCATGGCGGCTGGAGCAACCGGATCGGCGCTCGCAGCCGGCCCCACAACCGCTCGTACGCCAGCCGTGCGAGATCGCTGCCCCAGCCTCCGCCGGCGACCGAGTCCTCCGCCACGATCACCTCCGGCGCCTGGGCGAGCATGGGCAGCACCGGGTCGAGGTCAAGGGGGAACAGCCGGAGGGGAACCAGGAGCTCGCTCACGATCCCCTTGTCGTGCAGCGCATCGCGCATGGCCTTCAGCGTTCGCGGCACCAGGCCACCCGGCGCGATGACCAGCCGTTGCGGCGCGCCGGCACCGCCGGGACGCACGCGCATCCAGTTGCCGGCCGGGTCCACCGGCGACACCCGGAAGACGTCGTCGACCCGCTCCTGCCGCAGGACCGGGCGGGTGTACAGGATCTTGTCCTCGAAGAAGACGGCGGGCTCACCCGCCGAGAACACCTCCTCGTACGCCGCTCGCGGATCGTGCAGTTGCGACAGCTCGTACAGGCGCAGATGCGGTACGCCGAGCAGGTGCTTCTGCAGGCTCTGGCTGTGCGTCGGGCCGTATCCCCGGTTGCCGCCGACGGGGCAGCGCACGACCACCCGCATCGGGTTGCGCCGCCCGTACATCGAGACGGACTTGCTGATGAAGTTGACGATCGGGTCGACGCACAGGGTGAGGAAGTCGCCGAACATCACCTCGACGATGACCTGGTCACCACAGAGCGCGAGCCCGCCCGCCACCCCGACGATGCCACCCTCGCTGATGGGCGTGCTCAGGACCCGGTCCGGGTAGCGCGTGGACAGCCCCCGGGTCACGCCGAACGCCCCGCCGGACGGATCGGCGATGTCCTCGCCGAGCAGCACGAGCCGCCGGTGGGCCGCGAACATGTCGTGCAGCGTCGCGTTGAGGGCCTCGGCCATGCGCGCTTGGGAGCTCATCGGGCTGCCCGCGCACCGACGAGCGGCCGGGACAGGACGTCACGGGTCACGTCCGCGACGATCCGCCGGGCCGACGCGTCGAGCCGTTGAAACCGCTCGGGATCCCGGCGTGCGTGCTGCTCGTACCAGTCCCGCTCCCGCAGCAGCGCCACGGCGGCCGGATCGCGCGCGTCGTCGCCCTTGCTGTGCGGTCCAAGCCGGATCGTGTCGAACTCCACGACAACGGGGCCACCGCCGTCACGGGTCCGGCGGATCGGGGCCTCCAACTGCGCCCGGATCGCCTGGACGTCGCAGCCCTCGACGTACTCGTACCGCACCCCGAACGCGGCGGCTCGCCCCCGGATGCTGCCGGCCATCGCGCTGCGGGTCGGCGTCGTCTGCGCGATGTGGTTGTTCTCCACGACCACCACCAGCGGCGCCTGCCACAGCTGCGCCATGTTCAACGCCTCGTAGACCACGCCCTGCCCCCAGGTTCCGTCGCCGATGTACGCGACGGCGAGCACGGGCCGGCCGGTGGACTTCATGTGCAGCGCCACGCCGAGCGCCGCCGGCACACTCTCCCCCTGCACCCCGGTGGAGCAGAAGCCGGGCCGAAAGATGTGCTGGCTGCCGCCCCGCCCGGCGCACACTGCGCCCTCCCGCCCGGTGATCTCGGCCAGCAGTCCCGCGGCGTCATCGAACTGCGCGAGATAGTGGCCGTGCCCGCGGTGGTTGCTGAAGACGAAGGCGGGCGCGATCAGCGACATGAGGGCGACCGGAATGTACTCCTGACCGAGACAGGTATGGGTCGTGCCGGAGATCTCCCCGCGCGTGAACAAGGCGAGCAGGTTGAGCTCAAAGTGCCGTATCAGCAGCATCCGGGCGAGATCCGCGTCGGAGACGCCGCCCCACTGCGTGCTCGTTGCGGAGGTCGTAACCCCGACCGAAGAGCCGTTCACACACCTTCCTTTCCCGAATACCCGCAGGACCGCCGGCCGACGGCGCCGGTGGCCGGCACGGCGGCCAAGGGGCGTCGGGGGTCGCCATCATCTCGGGACCGCGCCGCGCGGCTGCGGGCAGCGGATGCGGGTCGGTGCGACGGCTCGATCAGACCACCAGCGTCCGGCCGTCGCAAGCTGCCGTGTACGTCGATCGCATTGCCCGCCGCCGTTGCCGCCTTCAACCGCGGAAAAGCCGCAGTCGTACACCCCGGGCCTCCACGATGCTTACAATCTCGTCCATGGGGATCGCTGTTGCGCGTGGAATGGTCGTCCGGTGATTCCTGAGTTCGTCGCCCGGCTGCGGCAGTCGATCGGGCCCGACGAGTTGCTGTGGCTGCCCGGCGTCAACGCGGTCGTCTTCGATGACGCCGGTCGCGTGCTGCTGCAGCAGAAGTCCGCGGACCGCGAGTGGTCGATCCTGAGCGGGATCCTCGACCCGGGCGAGAACCCCGCCGACGGGCTGTGCCGCGAGATCTGGGAGGAGACCGGCGTCGTCGCGACCGTCGACCGGCTGGTCAGCATCACCGTCTCTCCCGTTCGGGCCCATCGCAACGGCGACCGGGCCCAGTATCTGGAGCTGACGTTCCGGTGCACCGCGGTGGACGGGGTGGCCCGGGTGAACGACGACGAATCCGACGCGGTCGCCTGGTTCGCCGTGGACGACCTGCCCACGATGGAATCGCTCGCCCACAAGAAGATCGCCCTGGCCGCCGGGAACGACCCGGTGCCCTGGTTCGAGCCGTCAGCGTGGATGCCCGTCCTGGCCGACGACCGGGCGGCGCATCGCTGACCCGCCGAACCGCGTGCGGCCACATTGACAGTCGGCGCTGCCGTCGGCACGCTGCGATCTGGCCGGCGGATCCCACCAGGGAGGTTGTGGCATGGGCGAGCATCGCCTAGCGGTACTCATCTTCACCAACGAGGGCTTCCGCCAGGTCGACGGCGGCGTGGCGCGGGTCGTTCAGGACATCCTGGACCTGCGCGCCGAAGCGGCACCGATCGCGCACGCGAAGGGTGCGAGGGTCCGATGGCACGTCGCCGAGCGCGCCTCGAGCGCCGGCTACGAGGGTGACCGCTGGGCGAACTCCGGCTACGACTCCGACCGCTGGGCGCACGCCGAACAGCGCTGGCTGCGCGACGGCGACGTGCGGTACCACCGGATGGCCGACCCCCGGGCACATCTGTGGGAGATGGACCACTTTGAGCACTGCGTCGCCCTGGGCGCCGCCGGCGGGCAGGTCATGCTGAGCGTGGCGGAGGAGGCCGACTCCGTCCTGGTGATCTCCGGCATGAGCATGTTCGCCATGGCGGCCCGGTTCGTGGTGCGCGCCGCCGACCAGTTCCAGATTCCGGCGACGTATGTCCACCTGACCCACAACCCGGTCCTCAACGCCGGCGGCGACGCCGAGCTCCCGGAGACGTATGCCGACTCCGTGCTGGGCCACCTGGCCCGCCACGACGAGCGGGTGACGATCGGCTGGGAATCGGAGTGGATGCGCGATCAGTACCAGCAGGTCTACGGCATCCCCGACCACAAGACCCTGTTCGCGTACAACGGCATCCCCCTCGATGCGCCGAAGTTCGACCGCATCGATCCGGCCGAGGTCGAGGCGATCCTGCGGTCGCTGGGGGTGCCGCTGGACCGCGATCTCGTGATCAGCTGGGGGCGCGGCATCCGGGAGAAGGGCTTCGAGCTGTTCCTCGACGCCGCGAAGGAGGTCCCGGAGGTGTTTCCGGTCGTGCTGAACCGGCGGTCCTATCCCGCGCTGCAGGAGCACCACCGGTCGCTGGGCTCGCCGGGACTGCTGCTGTCCGGCCAGGACGACCGGGTGCTCGCCGCGTTCTGCCAGTGGCCGCGCACCCTCGCGGCCGCGTTCCTCTCCGAGCGCGAGTCGGCGTCCACCACCGGCAACGAGGCGACCCTGATGAACGGGGGCGCCGGGCTGGTCGTGGTCGGCGTACCGGCCGGGGTCTATCCGGAGCTGATCGACGACGGCGTGGACGGGGTCATGGCCGACGAGCGCACGGCTGGCGCGGTCGCCGAGGCGCTGCGTTCGGTCGTCGCGATGCGGCCCGCCGAGCGGGTCCGGATGAGCGCCGCCGCGCTGGAGCGCACCCGCCGCACGCGCGACTACCGGACCAACTGGCTGCGGTCGTTCACCGAGATGGTCGACCGCCACTTCACCGTGATCGGCCGGCCCGCCGAGCCGCGAGCCTAGCGCGGCCGCGTCGTCCGGATCATCGGCGGTTCGCCGGCCCGGTGAGACACCACGGGGCCGCGCCGCTCAGTCGAGGCACTCCGCGAAGCGGACAGCGCCGTCGCCGAGCACCGCGTCCTGCCAGACCCGCAAGCCGTGGCGCAGCTCGTTACCCGCCCCGAGGGACGCGTTGTCGCCGACCACCACACCATCGAGTACGCAGTCCGCGCCGATGACCGCGTCGACGCCGACGATGCTGTGGCGAACGTGCGTGCCGGCACCGATACGGGCGCCGGCGCGCACGATGCTCCCGAAGACCGACGCGCCCGGTTCGACACGGGCGTGCTCGCCGATCACGGTGCCACCACCCAGTTCCGCACCGTGGGTGACCGCACCGGGCATCAGCCTGAAGTTCCCCGCAGCACCGCCGACCGGCGAGCGCATCACGCCGAGCACCACGTCGGCCGACGCGCGGACCAGCGACTCGGGCCGCCCCAGATCCGCCCAGTACCCGCCGCAGGCGTACCCGTGCAGATGCGCGCCGTCGGCCAGCAGCCGCGGAAACACCTCGCGCTCGGTCGAGACCGGACGGTCGCGGGGAATGCCGTCGATGACATCGCGCCGGAACAGGTAGACGGCGCCGTTGACGAACTTTCCGGCGTGGTCCTCCTCGGCCGGCTTCTCCACGAAACCCCGCACCCGGCCGCTGTCGTCGACGGTCACGCTGCCGAACTGTCTCGGGTCGGGCACCTCGATCAGCGGCAACGACACGTCGGCCCGGGCCGCGGTGTGCGCCTCGGCAAAACCGCGCAGATCCAACGCGGTCAAGATGTCGCCGTTGACGACCAGTACCGACTCGCCGGCGCCGGTCAGCGCCTGGGCCGCGTGCCGCACCGCGCCGGCAGTCCCGAGCGGCTCCGGCTCGAACCGGTGCTCCACCCGGATCCCGCTGCGGTCACCCAGATACGCACCGAAAACCTCCGCCCGGTACGACGTGGCGAGCACGACGTGTTCAATACCCGCCGCCTGCACCTGCGCGAGCTGATGCGCCAGAATCGGCACCCCGCCCACCGGCAGCAGCGGCTTGGGGGTCCGCAGCGTCAACGGCCGCAGCCGGGTACCCGCCCCGCCGACCAGGATGATCGCTTCGGCGACGCGATGTCCCATGCCGGCCGCCCGAACCGGTGGATGGAGACCGTGCGGAGCGTCGCGGCCCGGAAGGCTCACAGCGGCTCGCCGGCGCATTGCGCTCGCCCGTCGAGCTGGATGAGGTCGGGGTTGGCGCTGGCCCGGAATCGTTGGGCGATGCCGACCGCCTCCTGCCAGATTCCGTCGCGAAGCAGCGTCGGGGCGAATCCCAGGGCGGCGAAGCTGTCGTTGGCGACGGCGAGGGAGTTGCGGGCGTCCTCGACCCTGGGGTTGTCCACAAAGGAAACCTCCGCTCCCGTCTGCGTGGCGACCATGGTCGCGACGTCCACGACACGCAGGCATTCGGCCACCTGGTTCCGGATCCGGGCCCGCTGCCCGGGCGCCGGCGGGTTCTCCAGGGCGAGATTGACGCAGTGCACGGCATCCGGGAGGTGGATGAACGCGCGCGTCTGCTCGCCGGTGCCGTACACGGTCAGGGAGTGCCCCATCGCGGCCTGCACGAGGAAGCGGTTGACCACGGTACCGAAGATCGAATCGTAGTCGAACCGGTTGATCAGCACGTCGCTCAGGCTGGTCAGCCGGGTCTGGCTTCCCCAGACCACGCCTTGGTGCAGGTCGGTGATGCGCATGCGGTCGTGCCGGGCGTAGAACTCGAACAGTTGCGCGTCAAGGCATTTGCTCAGGTGGTAGACGGAAACCGGCTCGAAAGGATGCAGGATCTCCACCTCCCGGTCCGGGTGCGCGGACGCCGGCACCCTGACGGTCAGGTACCCCTCCGGCATGGTCCAGTCCTTTGAGGAGTAGCCGTACACACCGACCGAACCGATGTGCACGATGTGCACCGGCAGTCCTGACTGGCTGATCGCCGACAACAGGTTCTGGGTGGCCATCACGTTGTTGCGCACGCTGTAGTTGCGGTGCGCGGGCGTCAGCATGGAGTACGGCGCGGAGCGTTGCTCGGCGAGGTGCACGACCGCGTCCGGTCGATACTCCTCGAGCAGGCCGACCAGGCCGTCGAAGCCGATGGATGCGTCCAGGTCGACGAAATCGATCGACCGGCCCGACAACGCGCGCCACGCCGCCAGCCGGGCGTCGGGGCCGTGGATCGGAGTCAGGGAGGAGGTGCCCAGATCGGCATCGATTTTCCGCCGGCTGAGGTTGTCCGCAATGATGACACGACGTCCTCGATCTGACTGATCCAGGGCGACAGGCCAGCCGCAGAAGCCGTCCCCGCCGAGAATCAAGACTGTCTGAGGCTCTGTACGAGGCATGCGCGATTCCTTTGGACTTGGAGAGTGCAACACAGGGACGCCGCGGCACGCAGCGCCGCCAACGGGCCCAGCCAGTCCTTGCCGAGCAGTTCGAGACCTGGGGTTCAGGGACGGGGGTGTGCGACCGCTCCCCCGGTGTTACCGAACGCCGTTGACGTGTGTGGTCAGATCGCTAGCCGGCCTCGGCCGCGGAACGCTCGGCGAAGGCCAGCATCTCGCTCACCATCCGGCGCAGGTGCGGGTCGGGCAGCGAGTAGACGACGCGGCCGTCCGCCTTGTACGACGTGATGAGCCGGGCCAGGCGCAGCCGGGACAGCTGCTGGCTCACGATGGCCGCCTCGAGACCGACGTGCGCGGTGAGCTCGTTGCGTTCCGCGTCTCCCTGCGCCAGTGCGTGCAGCAGCGTGAGCCGCGTATGATCCGTCAGCAGGCGAAGCGTCTCGGCCGCCGCCGCGACATGTTCCGCCGCCGGTCGGCGAGCACCGGTCGAGCGGTTGTCTTGGACATCCACGATCCGAACGTAGCATGAGAATCCGCGCCTGTTGATTGGTCACGATGACGCCAAACCCTTTGCCAGCAAGCTCACCCGCGCAGCAGGGCGTCGCCGCAGCCGGCCTGCAGTCCTTTTTGGACACCGTCGGGAAAGCGCCCGGCATCGAACTGCACGGCCTGGTCGTGCTGCGCCACGGCCACGTCATCGTCGACGCGGCCTGGCATCCGTATCGCCGGGATCGGGTACATCAGCTCTATTCGCTCAGCAAGAGCTTCACCGGCGCCGCCGCCGGACTCGCCGTCGCCGAGGGGCTGCTCGACCTCGACGCCCCGGTCGTCTCGTACTGCCCGGAGTTCGCCGCCGACGTCGCCGACGGCGGCAGCCGGTCGATCCTGGTGCGGCACCTCGCCTCGATGACCACCGGGCATACCGGCGACACCTGGACCCGGGCGGTCGTCACCGATCCCGCCGAACCGGTCCGCGGCTTCCTGCTGCAGCCGCCGCAGCGGCCGCCGGGGTCGGCGTTCAGCTACCAGCAGGCCGCGTCGTACGTGCTCGCGGCGCTGGTCCAGCGGGCCACCGGCGGCCCGCTCACCGACTATCTGCGGCCCCGGCTGTTCGACCCGCTCGGCATCGAGGACGCCCGCTGGGAGCGGTACGCCGGCCGCGACCTCGGCTTCAGCGGGCTCTATCTGACCACCGGCGCGGTGGCCCGCCTCGGCCAGCTCCACCTGCGACGCGGACGGTGGGGTGAGCGCACGCTGCTGCCGCCGGAGTGGGTGGACGAGGCGGCGCGGACACAGGCCAGGACGTCGGGCAACGGTCCGGACTGGCAGCGCGGCTACGGCTTCCAGTTCTGGCAGTCGCGGTTCGGCTACCGCGGCGACGGCACCTACGGCCAGTTCTGTCTCGTGCTGCCCGAGCAGGACGCCGTCGTGGCGATCACCGCGGGCGCCACCGACATGCAGGGCTTGCTGGACGCGGTCTGGGCGCATCTGCTGCCCGCCTTCGCGCCGCGGTCGCTTGACGCCGGCGCCGACGACGCCCTCGGCGCACGCCTGGCCACGCTGGAGCTTCCGCTCCCCCCGACCGCCGGCGCCCCCTGCCCGGCGCCCGAGTCGTGGGCGGACGCCACGTTCACCGCGGCCGGGCGGGTCTGTCAACCACAGCCGTCGCTGCGGCGGGTCACGGTCACGGCGCAGGGCGACGGCTGGCGGGTCACGCTTGCCGAGCCGTCGTCACGCCTGGATCTCACGCTCGGCGGAGGCGGCTGGACCACGATCGAGGCCGACGCGGCGAGCCGGACACCTCCGTGCGCGGTGAGCGGAGGCTGGACCGGCCCGGAGACGCTCGCCTTCGACGTCGTGTTCCTGGAGACTCCGCATCGGCTGGCCGTCACGTGCTCGCTGCGCAACCGCACCTTCCAGGCGCACTGGCACACGCCGCCCCTGGGCACCGGTCTGCTCCGCGACCTGCGGGCCCCCGACACCTGAAGGCCCTCCGATCCCGTTGCCGGTCGCTGCGCGTCAGCCCTTCAGGTGCACCGGAAACTCGGTGTAGCCGCGGATCTTCCGGTTGATCAGCCGCACCGGCTCGCCGGCCGGGGCGATGCCCGGATAGCGCCCGTAGATCCGGGGAAAGGCGGACTGGCCGACGGTCCGGGCCAGGTATTGTCCGACGCACGCGTGGAAGCCGTTCCCGAAGGAGGCGACCCGTCGCGTCCGGGGGCGGTGGATGTCGAAGACATCCGGCTCGGCGAAGTGCACCGGATCGCGGTTGGCCGCGCCCACCACGGCGGTGACCTCCATCTCCGCAGGCAGCGCCAAACCGTTGATGGTCGCGTTCGGGCCGGTGATCCGGCCGACCGTCTGGATCGGTGTGTCGAACCGCAGCACCTCCTCCACGAGGTCGTCGGTGAGCCCGGGGTCGTCGATGAACGCGCGCGCCTGTTCGGGGAAGCGGAACAGCGCGTCGAGCCCGTTGGTGAGCAGACTCAACGTCGGCTGAACCCCCGCGACCAGCAGCAGGATCAGCATCTGCAGCAACTCGTCCTCGGCGAGCGCGTCGCCGTCCTCCCGCGGCCCCACCAGTGTCGAGATGACATCGTCCTGCGGCTCGCGCCGCCGTTCGGCGATCAGCTCCGTGAGGTACGGCGTCAGCTCGTTGGCGGCCCGGTCGGCGGTCTCGAAGTCGGCGAGGGTGGTGTTCAGGTTGATCAGTGCCGTCATGCCGATCGCCGGGCCGATCAGCCAGCGCCACTTGCTCCGGGGCGCGCCGATGAACGAGGCGATGACGGCCATGGCCAGCGCCCGGGCCAGCTTGTGGAAGTCGTAGCCGCCGCCGTCACTGCGATATGGCTCGATGTCGTTGAGGTGCTCGTCCACCAGCGCATCCACCTGCAGCCGGAACAGCTTGACGCGGGCCGGGCTGAAGACACCGCTGACCTGGCGCCGGAGCCGGGTGTGGTCGGGCGGATTCCGAAAGATCATGGAGCTGCCGAAGGTGCGCAGCGCGCTGTGCTCGCGCCAGTTCGGCATGTACTTGTCGCGCAGGTCGAAGTCGTCGGCCGGGAAGGCCGGGTCCCGCAGGACCTGCAGGCAGTCGTCGTACCGGGTGAGCACGATGCTGCCGTACTCGCTGAAGTGCATCGGGCTGAGCCGGCGCAGCTCGTGGTACCGCGGGTACGGGTCGAGGATGCCCACGGGCTCGCCCAGCTCACGGAGAATTCGGGCCGCCTCCCGATGGGCGTTGTCGGTGGACGAGTAGGTCATGAAGGCTCCCCCGCGTGCGATGACTCGGTTTCCCGGAACGTCCGGTACAGCTCGCCCCGGCGCACCTTGCCCATCTTGGTGCGCGGAATCGCGGCGACGGAAAGGACGTGGTCGGGCGGATAGGCGCAATCTGGTGTACGCAGTTCCGCGGTCAGCCGCGCAATCTGCCGGTCGACCGGATCGCCAACGACAAACAGCGCGATCTCGTCCCACATTCCCGGGCTCGGAATACCGACCACGGCCAATTCGCCGGCATTCGGGACCAGCCCGTGATAATGGTCCTCAATGGCCTGCGGGGCCCGGCGTCCGCTCTGCAGGAATAGCAGTTCCTTGGAGCGGCCGACCAGGTGGATCTCGCCGCTCGCGTGCACGAAACCCCGGTCGCCGGTGTCCACCCAGCCATCGTCGAGGAAGGTCCGCTCCGGCACCCGCGCCGGCGGGAAGTAGGACATCGCGGGCAGGTCGCTACGGCGGATCTGGATATCGCCCTCGGCGCCGTCCGGCACCGGTCCGCCCAGCTCGTCCACGATCCGGACCTCGGTGCCCGGCAAGGGCCGGCCGATCGAGTTGGGCGTGCGCGGGTCGAACACCTTCAACGTCAGTGCGGAGCCGGACTCGGTCAACCCGTACAGGCAGGCCAGCCGGGCCGCCGGGAATGTGTCGACCGTCGTCTGCGCGATCCGGGTCGGGACAGAGCCGCCGACCGTCTTGATCGTGCGCACCTGCCGGGCCCACTCCACTGGGACGACGTCGCGGTGCTGTAGCAGCGCGGTCAGCGAGTGCGGGGTCAGGTGCAGCTCCACGGCGCCCCGCCGCGCCGACTCCGCGATCAGCCCTTCGGGCGTTGGCGCCCACACGCTGGTCACGGCGCGGGCGAGGTGGTGCAGGAAGACGCCGTGCACGCCGGCCGACGCCGACCAGGGCACCCCTCCCTGCCCCACCACCGCCGGCCGGGCGCCGCGACGCGGGAGGGGCAGCGCGTCGGCCCACTGCCGGTGCGTCGACAGCACGGGTTTCCACGATCCGGTCGTGCCGGAGGTGAACACGACGTCGAGCACGTCGTCGTCCGCAAACTCGGACCGCTCCAGCGGGCCCCCGTCGACAAGCCCGCCGTCCCGGCCGACGACCAGCTCCGGGCCGAGGGCGGCGGCGGGCTCGAAGTCCCTCTCGGGCACCAGGACCGGGACCGCGCCGGCCCAGACGGCTCCCAGGTAGAGGCGCGCGAACTCGCCGAGCGAGAGGTCTGCGCACTCGACGACGATCAGGGCGTTGCGGCGCACTCCCTGTTCGCGCAGCCCGCCGGCCGCGGCCTGGGCGGCGGCGCGCAGGCCGGCGGCGGTGATCGGGGGCTGCCCGGGCTCGCAGATCAGGGCCAGGTCAGCAAACCGCTCGGCAATCTGGTCGAGCACCGCCGGAATGGTCGACGGTCGCGCAGGCATCGCCATGTCGACCAGCTCAGCCGGCGGCCGGGGCGGCCGAGCGCGCGTCGAAACACCGGTCGGCGATATCCGTCACGGTCTCCGCCTCGAAGAACCAGATGATGGGCGGCACGAAACCGTCGCGCTCGACGATCACGTTGACCAGCACCGCGGCGGTCAGGGAGTCGCCGCCGGCGTCGACGAAGTTGTCGGTCGGCTCGACCGGTTCCTCGAGCACCTCACTCACCAGCGCCCTGAAGCCTTCCCGGTAGGCGGCACGCCCGTCGTCGGTCATGCGGATTTCCTTCCCCCATGGCTGCCTGTGGCGCAGCGAAAACGCCGATTTGGGCGGACCGTATCGGCACTTCTTGCCGAGTGTCAATGTCGCAAGTGGACAGTGCCCAAACACCGTTGACACCTCGCGCCGCAGCTCGTTACCGTCGCCCCGCACTGGCCGCATCGGATAGGACTTGCATGGATGCTCGCGCGTATTTCCTCGAACACCAAGGAGAGCGCATGTTTGTGAGCGTCGCCGTGCCGGAAGAAGACAATGGTGGCGCCGTCATCGTCTGCCCGTCGTTGATGACCGATGCGCTCGCCGGTTATCGCGCCGAGGTACTGCTCGCCCGATCGCTCGCCGCAAAGGGGCACGCGGCCATTCGGATGCACTACCGCGGCACCGGGCACAGCGACGGCGACGGCGCCGTCACGTTCGACAGCATGGTGGACGACGCGATCCGCGCGGCGGACGAGGTCGCGCGGCACGGCCGGCCCGTGGCCTTCGTCGGCTCGCGGCTCGGAGCGTTGGTCGCGGCCGCCGCGGCGGGCCGCCGTGGGGCGAGGGCCCTGGCGATGTGGGAGCCGGCGACCGAGGCGGAGCTCTACTTCCGCGAGTCGGTCCGCGGTCGGCTGATGCGGGAGACCGTGCAGCGCAACCGGACCAAGGTCACCGCGCGCGGCCTGTTCGCCGAGCTGGCCGGCGGCGCGACCATCGACGTGCTCGGCTATCCGCTGACCCCGCAGCTGTACGAGAGCTTCGCCGGCCGCACCCTTGCCGCCCTGCTGGACGCCACCAGGTGCCCCGCGTTGGCGGTGCACTTCGGCCGGTCGCAGGCGCATCAGGAGGCCCTGGCCAACCTCGCGGCGAGCCACGGCCTCGAGGTCGACGCCGTACCGGCGGCCATCGACTGGTGGCTGCTGGACAACGGCCGCCTGCCGCCGGAGGCGCTGATCGAGCACACGTCGGGCTGGCTGGCCGAGCAGGTGGGGCGATGACCGCCCGCGAGCTGCCGATGTTCCTGGACGCCGGTACCCACCAGACCTTCGCCGTGGTGACCGAACCGGAGTCGCCGGCGGGAACCGGGGTGGTCCTGCTGGCCGGTGCCGGGATCGCCGCGGTCGGCAATGCCCGGCTGTGGGTCGGCCTGTCCCGCGAGCTGGGTGCCCGCGGCCATTGGGTGGTGCGCCTCGACCACCGCGGCGCGGGCGAAAGCACCGGCGAGGTGGGCGATCTCGACCTGACCGAGCCGTTCACCGCCGACGCTCTGGCCGCCGCCGGCTGGCTCGCCGGGCGGACGCCCGACGGCATCGCGCTGGTCGGCGAGTGCTTCGGCGCCCGCACCGCGCTCGACTGCGTCGGCGCACTCGGCCGCCCGCGCGGGATGGTGCTGCTGTTTCCGCCGGTGGCGATGGGCGCGCGCGACGAGGCCGGTCGACGGGATCTGCGGGACAAGCTCGACCGGGCGATATCCGCCGGCGTCCCGCTGGCGGCGGTCTACGGCGCGGACGACGTGGACCGGCCCGAGTTCGAGGAGCTCGTCAAGGGCCGGGTCCCGGTCGCGGTGGAGCCCGGGAAGCTGCACGGGATCGCCAGCATCGAGGCGCGCGACGGCGTTCGCCGGCACATCATGAGCGCCCTGCACCGATTCGGCCTGGGGTAGCGGATGGACTTCGGATGGAGTGCCGAGCAGCGCGAGCTGCGCGACGTGGTTGACCGCTTCGCCGGGCGCGAGCTGGGCGGCGTCCCCGGCGATGCGGCCGAGTTCCCGGCGAAGCTGTGGAAGCGCTGCGCCGCCGCCGGCATTCAGGGCCTTGCGCTGCCCGAGCCGTACGGCGGCAGCGCGGCCGATGCGCGCACCACCGCGCTGGCCATGGAGACGCTCGGCCGGCATTGCCGCGACTACGGCCTGCTCTTCTCGCTCGGCGCACAGATGTGGGCGGTCCAGCACCCGATCGCCCGGTTCGGCACCGAGGAGCAGAAGCGGCGGTACCTCCCGTCGCTGTGCGACGGATCGCTCGTCGGTGCCCACGCGATGACCGAGCCCGGTTCCGGGTCCGACGCGTTCGGCCTGACCAGCACCGCCGGGCGCACCGAAGACGGTTGGGTGCTGGACGGCACCAAGTCCTTCGTGACCAACGCACCGGTGGCATCGCTGTTCCTCGTCTTCGCCACCACCGACCGCGCGCGCGGCGCCACCGCGATCTCTGCGTTCCTGGTGCCCCGCAACACACCGGGGCTGACCGTCGGGCGACCGGTGGCGAAGATGGGCCTCGCCACCTCGCCGATGGCCGACGTGGCCCTGTCCGGGTGCCGGGTCGGCAACGACGCGATGCTCGGCCGTCCGGGGCACGGCCTTGCCATCTTCCTGTCCGCCATGGCATGGGAGCGGACACTGATCCTCGCGCCGGCCCTCGGCACCATGCAGCGACAGCTCGACCAATGCGTGGACTTCGCCCGGCAGCGGCGGCAGTTCGGCCGGCCGATCGCGTCGTTCCAGGCGGTCTCGCACCGCATCGTGGAGATGCGGCAACGCCTCGAATCGGCCCGGCTCGCCCTGTACCGGGCGGCGTGGGCGCTGGACACCGGCGACCGGTCGACCGCCGACGGCGCGCTGGCCAAGCTGGCCGTCAGCGAGGCCTTCGTGGCGTCGAGCCTGGACGCGATCCAGGTGCACGGCGGCGCCGGCTACCTGGTCGACGTGGGCCTGGAGCGGACCTTGCGGGACGCGGTGGCCGGCCGGATCTACTCCGGCACTTCCGAACTGCTCATGAACATGATCGCCAACAAGATGGGCTTGTGATGCCGCAACTCGACTCGGCCGACGTCATGGCGACCATTCGCGACCACCTGCTGCAGACGGGCCACTGGGCCGACCCGCCCGCCGATCTCGCGCCCGACTATCCCCTGCTCGACTCCGGGGTGCTCGACTCCCTGGGGCTGATGCGGCTGGTCGCCCACATCGAGGAGCGGTTCCCGATCCGCATCGACGACGTGGACATCCTGCCGGAGAACTTCGAGGACCTGGCGTCGATCGTCCGGCTGGTGCACGAGAAGGCGCTGGTCGAGTGAGCGGGTACCTGCTGCACCACTACGTCGAGGCGGCGACGCGGCGGCATCCCGCGTCGGTCGCGGTCTTGGCGGGCGGGGCCTCCTGGACCTACGAGCAGCTCAACGCGCGCGCCAACCAGATCGCCCACGGGCTCCGCGACCGTGGCGTGCGCCGCGGCGATCGGGTGGGCGTCCTCGCGGCCAAGTCGCCGGAGACGATCGCCGCGCTGCACGGCGTGCTCAAGTCGGGCGCGGCCTACGTCGCGCTCGACGCGAACGCGCCGGCCGAGCGGCTCCGACGGATCGCCGCCGACGCGGGCCTGGCGGCGGTGCTCACCGACAGCCTTGGCGCAACCGGGCTCGGCGTCCCCGAGATGTCCGTCGACCGCGGCTTGTCGGGCTTTCCCACCGACGACCCGGGCATCGCGCTCATCGACAGCGACCTCGCCTACGTCCTCTACACGTCCGGCTCGACCGGCGCTCCCAAGGGCGTGATGCTGACCCACCGCAACGCCACCGCGTTCGTGCAGTGGGCGGCCGGCGAGTTCGGCCTCACCGCGCGGGACCGGCTTTCCAGCCACGCGCCGCTGCACTTCGATCTGTCGATCCTCGACATCTTCGGCTCGGCGTGCGCCGCGGCGTCGGTGGTCGTGATCCCCGCGAAGGCGGCGGCCTTCCCGGTACGCCTGGCCGACCTGATCGACCGGCACGGCATCACCGTGTGGTACTCGGTTCCGTCGGTGCTCGCCGGCATCGCCACTCGCGCTGCGCTGCGGCCCGGCGCGCTGCCCACGCTGCGCACCGTGCTCTTCGCCGGCGAGGTGTTTCCGGTCGGCCAGCTTCGGACGCTGATGGCGCTGCTGCCGCACGCCCGCTTCGCCAACCTCTACGGACCCACGGAGACCAACGTCTGCACCTGGCACGAGGTCGCCGAGCCGCCGGCGGACGGCTGCCGCCGGATCCCGATCGGCCGGGCCATCGACAACACCGAGGTGTGGGCGGTCGGCGCGGACGGCCGCCGGGCCGGCCCCGGCGAGACCGGCGAGCTGTATGTGCGCGGCGCGACCGTGATGCGCGGCTACTGGAACGATCCCGGGCTCACCGCCGAGCGGCTGGTGCGGCAGGGCACGGGCCTCATGCCGGACGAGGTCGCGTACCGCACCGGCGACCTGGTGGAGGTGGCCGCCGACGGCGGGTTCACGTTCGTCGGCCGCCGCGACAACCAGATCAAGCGGCGTGGCTACCGCATCGAGCTGGGCGACATCGAGGCCGCGCTCGCCGCAGTGCCGTCGGTGGCCGAGAGCGCGGTGGTGGCGGTGCCGGACGCCACCGGCGGGGTCGAGATCGAGGCGTACGCCGTGTTGGACGCCGGCGGCGAACCGGCCGGCCTGCTGCCCGCGCTGCGCGAGATGCTCCCGGCCTACATGCTCCCGGACCGCCTCCGGACCGTCGATCACCTGCCGCGGACGTCGACCGGCAAGGTCGACCGGCAGGCGCTCGCGCCGCGCGGCACCGGCAGTGCTCGCTGAGGCGCTGGCCGGGCCGGCTTGCCTGGTCATGGCGGCCGCGGGCCGCGCCTGGTCGATGCCGGAGCTGGCCGACCGGGCCGCGGGGATCGCGCGGGCGCTGCGGCCCCGGCTCGGCGACGGGCCGCGCCGGCTCTGGCTCGCCACGACCGCAGCGGACGAGCTGCTCGCCACGGTGCTCGCCGTCGCCGGCACGCACTCCTGCGTCCTGGTCGACCCGGACCTCACGCCATACGAGTACGACACGCTCGCCGCGGCCGCCCCGCCGGCGGCCGTGCTCGCCGGTCCTGCCCGCAGCCCGGTGCAGACCTGGGCGCAGCGACGCGCCGGATCGGCCCCCGGTGGCGTCGTCCCGGCGCCCGGTCTCGGGCTCTTCACCTCCGGCACCACCGGCCGGCCCACCCTGGTCGAGCTGACGGTCGAGCAGGTCGTCGCGGCGGCACGTGGCGTGGCGGGCCGGCTGCGGCTCGGCCCCGGCGACACCGGGCTCGCCCTGAACGAGCTCAACCACACGCTCGGCTTCGTCACGACGCTCCTGGCGCCCCTGCTGGCCGGCGGTCGCACGGTCGTCCGCGGCCTGCACGAGCCGGGCCCGCTCGGCGTGGTGACCGCGACGTACCGGCCGACCTGGTGCGCCTCGTCGCCGACGTTGTTCCGCCGACTCCTGCGCCTGGCGGACACGGGCGGGCTCGCCATGCCCGGAATCCGGCTGCTGCGGGCCAGCTCGGCGCCGCTCACCCCGGTCCTGCAGCAGCGGCTCGGCGAGCGGTTCGGTGCGCCGGTGCTCAACGCGTACGCGATGACCGAGGCGCCCGGTGAGATCGCCTCCCAGCCATTGCCGCCGGCGGCGAGCCGGCCCGGCACCGTGGGCTGGCCGACGCTGTGCGAGGTGTCCGTGCGCGACGCCGCCGGGCGGGAGCTGACCGGCGCCACCGGCGAGATCTGGGTGCGCGGACCGACCGTCGCGCACGACGCCCGTGGGCCGGACGGCTGGCTGCGCACCGGCGACCTCGGCATCCGCGACGCCGGCGGCGAGCTGAACCTGATCGGCCGCAGCGACGATGTCATCAACTACGGCGGCAAGAAGTTCGCGCCGCAGGAGGTCGAGGCAGTCGCCGAGCTGCACCCGGCCGTCGTGGAGGCCGTCGCCTTCCCGGTGCACGACGACTCGCTCGGTGAGAAGGTCGGCTTGGCCGTTGTGCTCGGCGCCGACGTCAGCCGGCGCGAGCTGCGGGCGCACCTGCTCGGTCACCTCTCCCCCGGCAAGATCCCGCAGATGATCCGCAGCGTCCCGGCGATCCCGGCCAATCGGCGCGGGAAGGTCCTGCGCCGGCGCATGGCACAGCTGCTCGCGGCCCTTCCCGACACCCGTGAGCTGCCCTGATCGGGGCCGCTCGCCTTGCCGCATCCGTTGCTGCGCAATACATTCCAGCCGTGAAGACCTTCCGCTCGGCGGTTGCCGACCGGCTCCTGCTCCTGCGTAGCCTCCGCGATGCGGGCATGCCGCTGATGCTCGGCGCCGGGCTCATCGTCATCATCCAGGCCCTGCTGCCGCCGGCGACGGCGGTAGCGATGGCCGCGCTGGTGGGCCGCTTCACCGGGCAGTCCACATTGCACGGGTTCGCTGCCGGTGCCGCGCTCCCGCTCGCGTTCTTCGGCGCCGTACTGCTGGCCGGGCACATGCTCGACACGTTCGTGATGCCGCTGCTCCTCCTCATGAAGGCACGGATCGACGGCGCTCACCGGGCGCGGGTGGCGCAGTGCGTGCTCGCGACACCGGCCATCGCCCCGGTCGAGGACAGCCGCGTGCAGGACCTGATCCGGCTGGCCGCGGCCGACCCCGCCACCTGGACCGAGCGGACGCCCGGCGACGGGGCGCTGGCCCAGTTCATCCTGCTCACCCGTTACTTGTCGGTGCTGGTGAGCGCCGCCGTCCTGGCGGCGTACGCGCTCTGGATCGTGCCGGTCCTGCTCGTGCCGTCGCTGCTGGGTCGCGGGATGCGGCGCCGGCAGTGGCTGCGGCTCAGCCGGCTCTGGGCGGACGGGGTCACCGACGGGCGGCGCGCCGAATACTGGCGGGAGCTCGCCACCACCCTGGCCGGCGCCAAAGAGGCACGCGTCTTCGGCTTCACCGACGTCGCGGTCGGCCGGATGGAGCACCACGTCGAGGCCCGCTTCACGCCGATCTGGCGGCTCACGCTGACCTTGCTGCGCACCCAGTGGATCAGCTTCCTGCTGGTCGCGGTGCCGCTGGCCGTCGTCTACTCCGCGACCGTGCTCGGCGTGGTCGGCGACGGGCGCAGCCTCGCGCTCGCGACCGCGGTCCTCGCCGCGGGCTGGTCGGTCTTCTCCATGATCGGCGGCATGCAGGACGCCTTCGACATCGAAGGCGTCCGGCCCGTGCTGCACGCCCACCGCGACCTGCGTGCCGCACTCGCCCCACACCGCGAGCACGGCTCGCGCGCACTCCCCGCGGATGGGGCGTCGCCGCCGGTCGTGGAGTTCCACGGGGTCTCGTTCCGCTACCCGGGTGGCCCGCGGCCGGTGCTGCAGGACCTCGACCTTCGGATCGTTCCGGGCGAGCTGCTGGCCATCGTGGGGCTCAACGGCGCCGGCAAGACCACGCTCACCAAGCTGCTCGCCGGCCTCTACGAGCCCACCGCCGGCCGCATCACGGTCAACGGCGCCGACCTGCGCGAGCTCGACCCGGCCGCCTGGCGCCGCCACCTGTCGGTCGTCTTCCAGGACTTCGTGAAGTACGAGCTGTCCGTGACCGACAACGTCTACTTAGGACGGAGCGGGCCGCCGCATGACCCCGCTGCGCTGGCCCGGGCCGCCGACGAGTCGGGCCTCACCGACCTGGTGGAGCGCCTCCCGGCGGCGTGGGACACGTACCTCGCGCGCTCGCGCGAGGGCGGCGTCGACCTCTCCGGCGGCCAGTGGCAGCAGGTGGCGCTGGCCCGCGCCCTGTACGCCACGCACGCCGGCGCTTCGCTGCTCGTCCTCGACGAACCCACCGCGCACCTCGACGTGCGCACCGAGTTCGAGGTCTTCGGCCGGCTCGCCGGCCGGGCCGGCGACAACACCGTCGTGCTCATCTCGCACCGGCTGTCGACCGTGCGGCAGGCCGACCGGATCGTGGTGCTCGACGGCGGCCGGGTGGCCGAGTCCGGCTCGCACGACGAGCTGATGAGCCTCGGCGGCCTGTACGCCGACATGTTCGCCCTGCAGGCCGAGCGCTTCGCGAACGGGTACGACGACCGCATCGACAACGAGGTGGTGCCACGATGAGGCGCTATGTGACGCTCTGGATCAGCCTGATGCGGCTGAGCTGGCGCCGGCACCCGGCCCTGACCGGGCTGGCCCTCGGCTCCCTGCTGCTCGACCTCGCCACCTTCGCGGCGGTCGGCCTCACCCTGCGGGCGGCCGTCGACAGCGCCTCGTCCGGCGCGGCCACGGCCGCGGTCGCCGGAGCGGCCGGGCTGGCCGTGTGCTACGGGATCACCACCCTGCTCGGGATCGTGACGCACAACGTGCGCGCGCAGGTGGCCGAGCGGGTCAGCCTGCTCGAGCTCGACCCCGAGTTCGTGCGCCTGGTCAACCGGATCGAGACGATCGAGCATCTGGAGCGCACCGACTTCCTCGACCGGATCACCGTGCTACGCAACGGCTCCGGCGGCATCGTCGACTCGGCCTGGGGCGCGGTCGAGACCGTGCTCGGCGTCTGCCGGCTGATGGTGACGCTGCTGCTGCTCGGCACGGTCGATCCGTGGCTGCTGATGCTGCTCGTCTTCGCGGTGGCCCCGCTCTGGTTCGACCAGCGCTCGAGCGGGCCGACGAGCCGGGCCGAGACCGCCGCGGCCGAGTCGGTGCGGCTGCAACGCCACCTGTTCACGCTGGCCACGACCGCCTCCGCGGGCAAGGAGATCCGCATCGCCGGCGCCGGGGCGGAGCTGATCCGCCGGCAGCGCGCGGCGTGGGACGACGCTGCACGGGTGCGGTTCCGGGCGCAGTGCGTGGCCGCGGCATGGCGGGCCTGCGGCTGGATCGTCTACACCGCAGGATTCGTGGCCGGCCTGCTGCTGGTGGTGCGGCGCACCGCGGCCGGGCAGGGGACGCCGGGCGACATCGCGCTGGCCATCACCGTCGCCGCCAGCCTGCGCATCGCCGTCCAGCAGACGCTGAACCGCGCCACCGGTGTCGTCGCGTACCGCCGTCTGCTCGACCCGTACCTGTGGCTGCGCGACTATGCCGCCGAGCACACGCCCGCCGGCGAGGGAGCGCCGGCGCCGGACCGGCTCGCGGACGGGATCGTGCTCGACCGGCTGACCTTCACCTATCCGGGCACCGATCGGCCGGCGTTGCGGGACGTCAGCGTCCGGATTCCGGCCGGCACGTTGGTGGCCGTCGTCGGCGAGTACGGCTCCGGCAAGAGCACCCTGGTGAAGCTGCTGTGCAAGTTCTACCAACCGGACTCGGGGGCGATCCGGGTCGACGGCGTCGATCTGCGGCACATCGGGACGGCGAGCTGGCGGCGACGGATCAGCGCGGCCTTCCAGGACTTCGGACGCTACGAGACAACGCTGCGGGACGTGGTGGGCCTCGGCGACCCGCACCGGCTGGACGACACCGAAGCGATCGGCCGGGCCGTCACCGACGCCGACCTGGACGCCGTGGTGGCCGGGTTGCCGGACGGCCTCGACACGCCGGTGGGCGAACAGTTCGGCGGCGTCAATCTCTCCGAGGGACAGTGGCAGAAGACCGCGCTGGCCCGCGCCTGCCTGCGCGACGGGCCGGTGCTGTTCGTCCTCGACGAGCCGACGGCCTCCCTGGACGCACCCAGCGAACACGCGATCTTCCAGCGCTACATGACCCGCGCACGGCAGCTGGCGGCGAGCACCGGCGCGGTTACGGTGATCGTCTCGCATCGATTCTCGACGGTGTCCGGCGCGGACATGATCATGGTGTTGCGCGACGGCGCACTGGTGGAGTGGGGTTCGCACGATTCGCTGCTCGGCGCCGACGGCCTGTACGCCAACCTGTACGGCATCCAGGCGACGGCGTACGACGCGAGCCCCCGCGGCTGACGGGACACGCCGGGCCACAGCGCGCGTCATCGCGTACGTTCGGGACGCTTCAACAGCGGATAGCAGCACTTGAACACCCCGGCGGGCGGCAGCCGCGGGCGAGGAACGGGGAAACGCATGGCGGTAACCGACGATCCCGCGCCGGACCAGTGGCGCATCGGGGTGGAGCGGACCCGCGCGGTCCCCGCGCAGCTGAAGAGCTTCAACCAGACCGACGCCGATGCCGCCCGGACACACGGCATGACGGCCGCGTGCCTCGACCGCCTCACGGACCTGGGGCTGGACCACCACCGCGAGGGCCGCGAACGGCTCTTCGACGACCGCGATCTCGCCAACATCGCCCTGCTGCTCGGCCTGCCCACGCCGCTGCGGCGGACCATGAGCTCGTGGTCGCAGACGCTGCTGCACAAGGCCGAGGGCACAACCACCCGCCGGTCCGTGCAGCTGCTGGCCAAGTGCCCGGAGCCCGGGCATGCCGGGGCCTGCGAATACGAGCTGAATCCGGCGATCGGCCGGTGCAGCGTGCCGGGCTCGTTGCACGAGCGGCAGGCCGGCCGGTACACGTTCCAGATCGAGACGCCGAATGCGGATCACTTCCTGGGCCCGGAGCACGGCGAGTTCGTTGCGCGCATGTCCGCCATGGAGTTCCATTTCATTCCGCCCGCGCTCACGCACGACCTCGACTTCGCCACCGCGACCGGGCTGGCCGACTGCCGGCTGGGCGCCCTGCTGGCCCGGCAGGTCGCCACCGCACTCGGCTTCGAGGTCCGCCCCCGCAACGGCTACTTCCTCGCCGGGCCGTACATGCTCTGGCACAACTGGATCGAGATCCTGGACGGAGACTGGTTCGCCGTCGACCCGTTCTGGCTCACCACCCTGGCCCGCTGGCAGGTGCCAGGCATCGAGGCGTGGCCGACGGTGCGCTCCCCGCAGCCGCTGCTCTGGCAGCCGGCCGACGAGCAGGACGGCCGTGACTTCTACTACCTGCTCAGCCACAACGGCGCGCCGATGCGGCCGGCGATGATGTCGGCGCCGTGCCGGAGCTGACCGCTGGAACACAACGCCGGCAGCTCCGGCGGCGCCAGGCCCTGACGCCGCGACACGGTCATCGCAGGTCACCATCGGGACGCTGCGGCCGGTCGGCGAGCAGCGACGTGAGGACGACACCGTCCAGGCCGGTACGCACCTCGTCGGCGAGGCTGAAATCGAGGCCGGCGGTGAGTGGCCCGGGCACCGCGAGGCAGCGCAGGCCGGCCGCGCGGGCGGCCCGGACGCCGTGCGGGCTGTCCTCGATCGCCAGGCACCGGTTCGCGGTCAGGCGCAGGCGGCGCAGCGCGTCGCGGTATCCGTCCGGCGCCGGTTTCCGGCGGGCGACGTCCTCGCGACACAGCACGAGGTCGAACTGGCCGGCCACATCGAGCCGGCGCAGATGCGCAAGCACCCAGGCCCGGCTCGAGGAGCTGACGACCGCAGTGGCGATGCCCATCCGGCGCGCGTCGGCCAGCAGCTCGCGCACTCCCGGGCGTGCCTCTAGCAGGCCGGCCCGTTCCAGGTTGCGCGCGCTGATCCGCGCGGCCGCCGCCTCCGGCGCGAAGCCCGGAGCGCCGCCGGCGGCCGCCACCGCGGCCGCGACCCGCGCCGCGAGCGGGCTGGGCGGATCGAGAAAGCTGAGCTTGCGGTAGGCGGCGAGGTCGGCCACGATGCCGAGGCCGCGCAGCTCCACGCACCAGGCTTCCCAGAGGCTCGTCTCGGTGTCGACCAGCACGCCGTCGAAGTCGAACAACAGCGCGTCGGGTCGTCCGGGGGTCACCAGCGTGGCCCTCGCCAACCGCCTTGGGCGACCACCGCGGCGCTCAACGCCACCAGCGGCGCGAGATCGTCGCCGAGGAAGGGCCGCAGCAGGCCGGTCTGCTGGAGAAACGGCCGCCCGAGCAGCGTCCCGAAGAGCAGGTCGGCCAGGAAGAAGACGGTGACCTCGCGGATCGGCCGGAGCCGGAGTGTCTCCTCGGCCTCGACCGGCACGCCGGGGAAGTCGTGCCGGATCCCGACGACCCCTTCCGCGGTGGCGATCAGGACCCGAACCTCGGTCCGGATGGTGGCCGGGAGAGCGGCGAGCACGGCCCGCACGGTGTTGCCGGACATCAGCACGTCGTCCAGCACGCACACCCGTGCCTCGCGGTGCAGGCCGGCGCCGTCGGCGCCGGAGATGGCCACGCCCTGCGTGCGTCCGTCGGCGCCGTGTTGCCGCGCGGTGCGCATGCGCAGCACGCGCCCGCCGGCCGGCGCCCGCGCCCACAGCCGGTCGGGCCGCGTGCCCACCAGCACGTGGACATCCGCCGCGGTGCCGGCCGCCCGCGCCCACATCTGTTCCAGGGCCGGGAAACCGATGTAGTGCAGGTGGGCCGGGACGGTCGCCGCGAGCCGGCCGGCCTCATCCGCCACGAGCGCCTCGAGCGCGGCCTCGTCCGCGCACGACCCGAGCAGTGGGAGGTCGTTGACCAGGTGCAGTTCCACCGGGGCGGCTCAGCGGGGGCCCGGTGCCGGAGACAGGTTGAGCCGGTAGCGTTCCAACGCCGGCTCGAAGACGTCCTCGAAGTCGACGTTGCGGTGCTGATAGCAGGCGAAGCAGCCGTGGAAGTCGGGTCGGTCGGCCCGGTCCGGTGCGGCGTGCCAGCGGCGCAGTTCCTGCCAGCGCGGGCCGTTCCAGATCTCGCCGAGGTCGTCGGCGGCCAGGTCTCCCATGCTGTAGTGCTGCATGATCGGCCCGATCAGGTGGTCGCAGTAGCCGACGCTCCCGTCGTATCCGACCGTGAGGTACGACCAGGGGTGGATGCAGGCGGGCGCGTTCTTGCGCACGCCCACGCACCGGCCCAGGCTGGTGCCGGCGAACAGCTCGACGCCCAGTTCGTCGGCCACCGTCCGGGTCGCCTCCACAGCGGCGTCCACCCGATCGGCCAGGCCGTCGAGACCGGCCGGATCGCCGGGCCGCACCGTCACCTCGTTGAGCACGATCTGCCGGACACCGACATCCGCGGCGTAGCGCACCAGGTCCGGCAGATGGTCCAGGGTCGAACGCTGCATCGTGGTGATCATCCGCAGCGAGTCGGCCGGCGCGTTCACTTCGGCGAACCGGGCCACCATCAGGCGCAGGTTCTCGGTGATCAGGGAGAGCCGAGCGCCGCTGCGCACCTCGTCGAGCACCGCCTGGTCGGCCGCGTCCAGCGAGACATCCACCAGGGCGCCGACCTCGACCAGCAGGTCGAGCGTGGCCGGCCGGCGCAGTGACATGTTGGTGACCACCCGGCAGCGCGCCTGGTACGAGGCGATCCGGCAGATGATCTCGTCGATGTCGGTCACCAGCAGGCTCTCGCCCCAGCCCCGGATGTCGACGACCTCCGCGGTCGGGAACAGCGCGGCGGCGACCTGGTCCAGGATTCCCCGGTCCATCTCGCGCTCGCGGTAGCCGATCTGCCGGGACCGGCACATCGGGCAGCGCAGATTGCAGCCCTGCGTCAGCTCCACCATCACGAACCGGGGCCGGCTGCGCAGGGTGAGCGCTTGCGCCCGGCTCTCGGCGAGGTTGAGGCGGCCGTTCTCCTCCTTCAGGCGGCGATAGTCCACCGTGGTGTCGTCAGGCATCTCGCTGTCCCTCCGTCGCAGTGCGGTAAACCTCCAGGTGCCGATCGATCGGCCGATCGGGCTGGAAGGCGTGCATCCAGGCGGCGCCCTCGTGTCCCATCCGCTGGCACAGCTTCCGGTCGGCGAGGCTGCGCATCGCGGCAGCGAGCTGCGGCACGGAGCCGGGCTCGACCATCAGGCCGGTGCGTCCGTCGATGACAGAGTCCGGCAGCGCGCCGATCCGGGAGGCGATCACCGGCAGGCCCGCCGCGTACGCCTCCAGCACCACGAAGCCGAAGGTCTCGACCCAGGTGGACGGGCAGAGCAGCGCGTCGGCCCGGCGATACAGCTCGTGCCGCTGCGCGCCCTCGGCGGGCCCGTGGAAGGTGACCCGGGGGTCGGCGGCGGCGAAGTCGGCCACCGTCGGCGTGAGGACGCCGTCGCCGGCGATGTCCAGCAACACGTCCAGCTCGGGCATCCCGCGCAGGGCCGCGATCAGCTGCTGTACGCCTTTGTAATTGTCGAGCCGGCCGACGAACAGCAGTCGTACCGGTCCGGCCCGCTCCTCGGCGGCGCGGCGAGCCGCGGCCTCGCGCGGATCGCCCCATTCCAGCGGGATGAAGTGCGGCACGATCGTCGACGGCACGCCGTGGAAGTAGTCGTCCCCCAGGTAGGCGTCGAGCGCGAACCGCGACGGCGCCACCACGTGCCGCACGCCGGTCGACAGCCGCCGATGCCACCACTTGAATCCGCTCACCGGCCACGGGCGCCGGCTGTGGATCTTGTCGGCCGTGTCGGCGCGCTGATAGGCGTTGAAGTTCCACAGCGAGAACAGCTCGTGCACGGTCTGCACCACCGGCACCCGGTGCCGGCGCAGCACGCCCAGCACGGTTGGGGTGAGTCGGCGCAGCATCTGCACGTGGCAGAGGTCCGGCTGGAACTGCCGGACGACCGCCTCCACCCGGCGGGTGACGAACGGGTTCTGGATGGCCAGGGTCTGGTTCACCAGATAGCGCGGGCCGTCCGGCACGGTCTTCGGCAGCGCCGGCGGCCGCACCCGGAAGACCTCTACGCCGTCGATCCGCTCCTGCGCGTCGGTCTCGCCCTGGCACAGCACGGCCACGGTCCGGCCCTCGTCGGCCAGCGCCTTGGCCAGGTGCCGGGTGTGCGTCTGCGTGCCGCCGACCGTCCCGTCCACGTAGTTGCCGTTGACGAGGAGGATCCGCTGCGGTTCGGCGTTCACCGGGCGGTCTCGGCGCCGTCGGCGGCGAACGCGAAGGCCGGCTCGAGGATCTCCCGATCGGTGTCCAGCAGCTCCTGCGGCCAGTGCCAGTGCCCGAGCTCCAGCTCCCCGTCGAGGCAGCGGAACGCGTGCGGGCAGCCGGGCGCCATGATGAACAGGTCGCCCGGGCCGATCGTCTGGTGGTGTCCGGCGATCGTGATGTACCCGTGCCCCCGGCGGATCAGGGTCAGCTGGCCCATGGTGCCGTGCCGGACCAGCGGGTGCGGGCTGTCGGCGGTCAGCACCTGACTGCCCTCGCCGAGCCGGTCGAACATGTCGAGCAGGGCGGGCAGCACCGCGTCGTCGATACGTACGTACTGGAACATCGGGTCACTCCATCGTCAGGGTTCCACAGACGTTGACGGCCTGACCGTTCACCGCACGGCCGGCAGCGGTGCCGAGCCAGAGCACCACGTCGGCGACCTCGGCCGCCGTGAGCAGCCGGCCGAGCCCGGTGCGCCCGGCCATGCCCTGCTGGTACGCACCGGGGTCCAGACCGTGCCGGCGGGACAGCTCGCTGCGGCCCTCCCGGGCGGATCCGGTGTCCACGGCGCCCGGGCAGACGCAGTTGGCGTGGATGCCCGCGCCGGCGCACTCGGCCGCCAGGCTTTGCGTGTAGGCGATCAGCCCCGCCTTGGCCGCGCTGTAGGTCGGCAGGTACGCGACCCCGGTCCGCCCCGCGGTGGACGCGACGTTGACGATCGCGCCGCCGCCGGCTGCCCGCATCCCCGGGAGGACCGCGGCGCACAGCAGCATCGGCGCGGTCAGGTTGAGCGTCACGTCCCGGCCGACCCGCTCCGCGTCGAGATCGGCGGCGGCGACCGGCCTTGCCCCGCCGGCGTTGTTCACCAGCAGGGCCGCGGCCCGGCCACGCTCGTCGAGGCGGCGCCGCACCGCCGCCGCGGCCAGGGCGGCGTCGTCCGGATCGGACAGATCGTGCCGTACGAACTCGGCCCCGGCCGGCTCGGTCAGCCCGACCACGAGGCACTCGTAGCCGGCCTCGCGCAGCCGGTGCAGCACGGCGGCGCCGATGCCGCTGGAGGCGCCGGTGAGCACGGCGATCGGCGCCGTCACGCCGGCACGTCCTCGATCCAGGCCCGCATGCTCGCCGGGACCTCGTCGGCCCGGCAGCGCACCTCGACACCGACGGTGCCCGCAAGGGCGAGCGCCTCGCGGAACACCGGCTCCACCTGGTCGGGCCGTTCCACCAGGAGGTGCCGAACGCCCAGCGCACCCATCCAGCGGCCGAAGTCGATTTCCGGGATGTCGGTGGCGAGCGTGTCCCCGTTGAAGTCCTGCTGCTGGCCGAGCCGTACCCGCGCGTGCGAGGCGTTGTTGAAGACCACGGTCAGCAGGTTGAGCCCGTGCTCGGCGGCGACCGACAGCTCGGCGCCGTGCATGAGCATCGAGCCGTCGCCGGTGATGCAGACCGTGCGGCCGGCCGGGCGGGCGAACGCCATGCCGACGGCGGCGCCGATCGCCCAGCCCATCGCGCCGATGCCGCAATTGAGCTGCAGGCCGCCGGCGAGCGGCGCGCGGTGCAGCGAGATGGTGTCCAGCCAGTGGTTCCCGGCGTCCGGCACCACGACGGTGTCGTCGGGCAGCAGCGCGGACAGCCGGGCGACCGCGCCGGACATCGACGCTGCCCCGTCGAACTCCGCGCCCAGCGCCGCGGACGCGCGCCGGCCGCGGTCCTGGAACCTGGCGACGAGTTCCGCAGCCGGTCCGGCGACCCGCTCGCCGCGTTCCCGGCGCGCGGCGTCGGCCAGCGCCGGCGCGACCCGGGTCAGGTCGCCGTGCAGCGCGATGTCGGGCGTCGCGCGCAGCCCCAGCTGGTCGGCGTCGACGTCGGCGCGGATCAGGGTCGCCCCGGCGAGCAGCGGCTGCAGCGGCGTCGCGTAGAACGCGGAAAGGCTGGCGCCGAGCACCGCGACGACGTCCGGCCGGTACTCCTGGACGGCGGCCACGATGTCTGAGCGCTGGCCGGGCCCGAGGTGTCCGAGCAGCAGCGGGTGCGTCGCCGGCAGGCAGGAAACGGCCTTCGTGGTCGTCACCACCGCAGCGCCCGTGGCCTCGGCCAGCCGCCCCACGTCGGCGCCCACCCCGGCCCGGGAGGCGCCCCAGCCGGCAAGCACCAGCGGCCGCTCGGCCCGGCCGAGCGCGGCCGCCGCGTCAGCGAACGGCCCGTCCAGGACGGCGGCGGTGACGACGGGTCCGGGCGCGGGCGCGGGTGCGCCGTCCGTGGCCGCGGGCACCGGGATGTCCTGCTGCTGCAGGTCGATCGGGATGCTGAGGTGGACCGGACCGGGGCGGCCGGACAGTGCCAGGCCGATCGCGGCATCGATCAGGAAGGCCGCGTTCGCCGGATCGATGATCTCGATGGACTTCTTGGTGATCGGCGAGAACAGCGCGGCCGGCGATACCGCCCGGTCCAGGATGTACGACTCGAGGAACGCGCCACGGCCGTACGTGGCGGTGGGGGCCTGGCCGGTGATCACCAGCAGCGGCACCGAGTCCCGGTAGGCGCAGGCCACGCCGGTGACGCAGTTGGTCATGCCGGGACCGATCGTGGCCAGCACGACGCCGAGCTTGCCGGACAGCCGGCTGTACCCGTCCGCCATGAAACCTGCACCCGACTCGTGCCGCGCGAGCACGATCTGCGGCGCCTTCGTGAAGGTCTGCCACACCGGCATGACGAAGTATCCGGGCACCCGAAGGCGAACTTCACGCCCATGGCACACAGCCGCTGATGGAGGTACTCGCTGAGCATCATCTACGCCACCTCAGTTCCGCAGGACAGTTCCTCGCGAATGCCGGTGAACCGGCCGTACAGGGTGATCTGTCGGTAGGCCTCGCGCGCCTCAGCGACAAGGTCGCGCAGGGCGAGCAGCGGGTACCGGGGGCGTCGGGCCGCGGACCAGCGCGACTCGAGGCGGCGCGCGTGGCGCAGCAGGCCGGCGACGTCCACGTCGGACGGGAACCACAGCTCTCCGGTCGTGGTCGCGGCGACGCCCACGGGCATGGTGTCCTCGATCGCCGGGTGCAGGCGCACGAAGCTGACCGCGGACCGGCCCAGCTCGACCGACTGCCGCAGCACCGCCGCGGGCGACAGCACCTTCAGGTGGTACGCCTTGACGTCGGCCAGCGCGAACTCGACCCCCGCACCGGCCGCCCGCACCGCGAACTCGACGTCCTCGTAGCCGTAGCGCGGAAACTCCGCGTCGAAGCCGCCGATCCGCTCGAAGGCCTCGCGGGAGATGGCGAATCCGCACGAGACGAAGTGCCGGAAGCCGAGCGGGCCGAGCCGCCGCTGACGCCGGAAGGCCCGGAAGTACGCCGCGACGTCCAGCAGGTGGGTGCCGAGCGAGCGCGGGGCGCCGGGCGGGAACACCACGTCGGCCATCACGATCGTGCCCGGCCGCATCCGGGAGGCGTTCAGCAGTGCCGCCACCGCGCCCGGGGTGAACTCCACGTCGGAGTCGGCGAACAGCAGCGTCCGGCCCCGGGCCAGCGCCGCGCCCACGTTGCGGCTGAGCCCGCGGTTGGCGACCGGGAGGCCGGCGTACCGCACCGGGAACGGCAGCCCGGCGGCCTCCAGCCAGCGCTGGTTGGAGCGGGTGGGGTTGTCGACCACCACCACCTCGACCCGCCCGGCGGCCAGGTCCTGCGCCGCGATCGAGGCGAGCAACCGGCCGAGCTGGCGCCGCCGGGCGCGCACCGGCACCACGATGGACGCCTCGGGCGGTCGGGTGCCGCCGTGGTCGCCGAAGGTGCGGGCCTCCGTGATCGCGGTCACGAGCGGTTGCCCATATGTCGAGGTACCGCACCCGCGCTGTCCGGCCGCCGGCCCGTCCGGGCCGCCAGCTCACCGAGGGCGTCGGCGACGCGGCGCATGTCGTCCGGCCGGCCGGCCGCGATCCGGACGTGCTGCGGGAAGCCGAGCGCGGTGCCGCCGCGGATCCGGATGCGCCGGCGGGCCAGGGCGTCCGTCACCAGCTCGGCCGGCAGCGGGGTGTGCACCAGGGCGAAGTTGGCGGCGGTCGGCCCGGCGCTGGCCCACTGCGTGCCGTCGAGCGCGGATCGGAAGTCGTCCAGCACCGATCGGGTGGCGACGCGCACCCGGTCGGCGAAGACCCCGTCGCGCAGGCTCGCCTCGGCGGCCGCGAGGGCGACCCGGTTGACGTTGAAGACCAGCACGTTCTTCAGCCGACGCAGATGCTCGGCCAGCGCCGGGGTGGTGATCGCGTAGCCGCACCGCAGACCGGCCAGGCCGTGTAGCTTGGAGAACGTCCGGAGCACCACCAGCGGCGCGCCGTCGCGGACATGCGGCACCGCGGAACGGGTCTGCGCCGAGGTGGCGAACTCGATGTAGGCCTCGTCCAGCACCAGGGAGGCGCCGGCCGCGGCCACGGCGTGCACGATCGCGTCCACGTCCGGCGGTCGCAGGGCGGTGCCGGTCGGGTTGTGCGGGTTGCAGAGGTAGACGACCGCGCCCGGCCGCACCGAGGCAATGACCGCGTCGACGTCGATGCGGCCATCGCGCAGCGCAACGGTGCACAGCGGCGCGTTGGCGGCTGCGACGGCGTGCGCGTGACCGGCGTACGTGTTGGCGGTGACCACACCACCGCAGTCCGGATCCACCAGCGACAGCGCCGAGAGCAGCAGCAGTTCGTCGATGCCGTTGCCGAGCACCACCTGCCCGGCGGCCACCCCGTGCGCGGCGGCGATCGCGCCGGCCAGGGCCTCGCCGCGTGGATCCGGATACCGGTCCAGGTCGGCGACCGCGGCCTCGGCGGCGTGGCGCGCAGCCGGGCTGCATCCGAAGCTGCTTTCGCTGAGGCTCAGCCGCACCCAGCCCGGCTCGTCGCGGTAGTGGTCACCCCCGGTGAACGGCGGCAGGGGTCGGCCCGGGTGATAGGGCGTCGCGGCGGTGGTCGGCGACGAAATCGGAATCAGCCCCTCTCGGTTCCGCGGGATGACGGCACCGGCTCGGCGGCGAGCGCCGCGGCCGGCCACATCGGTTCGGCCGTGCCCAGCAGCGTGCGGCGGCCGGCGGCGTGGGCGAGCATGGAGTCGCCCCAGTGCGGGTCGTCCGGCCACAGACCGCGCACTTGCGAGCCGTAGTGGGCGACGGCCGCGAGCTTGCTTCGCAGATGCCGGTCGGTGGTTCGGACGGCGTCGGTGACCTCCGCCGCTGGAGGCGCGGTGCCGTACGCGTACGGGATGTCCTCCCACAGGGTCAGCGACGGGCCGCACACGCGCTGGGCGGCCGCACGGACGAGCCGATGGTCAACATGCCCGCCCACCGCGGCACAGGTCCACACCTCGGTGGGCGCAAGCGTGTCGAGCAGATCGCCCAGGTGCCGCTCGATCGCCGCGCACAGGTCGGGCTCTGCGGGCCAGCCGGGGATGCTCGCCGCGCCGGGGCGGTCGTACGGCCAACGGTCACCGACGCGCCGGTAGAGGCAGTCGACCAGCGGCAGGTGGCGGTGCTCGGCGCGCAGCAGGGCGGTCGCCGCCCTGTCCTCGGCCCGCCGGGTGGCGACCGCGTCGTCATCCGTGAGACCGCAGTGCCGGTGGAACGCCCGGCCGGCCGGTGACCGGGAATCCGGCGGGTCGCCGGCCAGGACGGTGCAGACCACGACCCGGTGGCCGGCCTCCACGGCGGCCAGGATCGACGCTCCTACCGAGAACACCGCATCGTCCAGATGCGGCGACAGGGCCAGAATCACCGGCATCCAATTCCCCCGTGAGCGCCTCAGAAATAGGCTTCGCCTCGGACCCACAGGCCCGGGCAACACCTCCGTGTCCGGTCGGCCGTGGCGACCCGGCCGTTCAATGTCTACGGCTCCACGGCAGCCCGCGCAACGCCATGACGCGCGCGGTCGGGGCCGCGTTCGGAGCCCAAGGCCGCGGCGCCGGTCCGACCGGACCCGAAATACAACCGCGGAGATCCGCACTTGCCCACCGTCAGCGATCGCCTATGGTGTGAAAGGGCGGCGCCGCACCGGCCGCGGCCACGATGCTGTCTTCGTCGCGCCACCTCAGCGGCGAGCGGGCCGCCGGCGCCGATGTTTGCCGTCCGGGCCGGCGCGATCGGCCACTGTGGACAATAGTGGTCAGCCGTCGCCGTCCTCGGCGGGCCAGACCGCCTGCCGCACGTGCCGGTCGGCAAGCAGCTGCAGGCGGTCGACCTGGTGCAGGTCGCCGGGACGCGCATCGTCTCCGGCATCGTGGAGCACCGCTACCGGGCCGCCCACGTCGGCCTGCGACTCAGCCACGACCTGTTCCGCTCGCCGGCGCAGCGCAGTCAGGTGGCCCAGGCGGTCGCCGCCACGTTCGACACCTTCCGGGACACCTTCCTGGCGCATGTCGGGGCGGGCCGGGTCGGCTTCGACGAGAAGTCCGCCGACGCCGGCACCGCGCCGATCGTCAGCGCCATCGACACGCGCATGCCGGCCGCCCGGGCGGCGGAGTTCCGGGCCCGCCTGCAGGCGCTGCTGGAGGAGTTCGACGACGAGCCGACCGCGGATGCCACGGTGCCGGTCGAGCTGCTGTGCGTCTTCAGCACGCCGAACGCCTGACGCCCGCGACGCCGGACGAGCCGGCCACCCGCCGCGACGGGCACCTCCCGCCGGTCGAGATCAGCGCCCCACCGACAGCACCGCCGCCCTTCTTCCACGGGACCAACCAGGCGGTCGCCCGCGGAAGCGTTGCGGGGAAGGACAGAGGCGGACTCGCGTGCTCGAAGCAACAATGCAGGGCCCTAGATCACGTGCTCGAGCGTCGGCGCGTAGGGCCGCAAGAGCCGGGTGCCGCGACGGCTCGTCGCGGCACCCGGTGCTCACACGTGCGTGATTCTCTCCCACCGGCTGGGCGGCTTGAGCGTGTGCGTGGCCTGCAGGGCGGCGGTCACGACCGTGTCCGAGGCGGTGAGCTTGAGCGCGCCGACGCCGGCGCCCGCCGCGATGCGGCCCCGCACGCTGCCCACCGTCTCGATCCGGTAGGTCAGGCCGGGCCAGCCGAGCACGTTCACGTCGCCGCTCGGGGCGAGCGTCGTGCTCCTGCCCATCGGGCCACGGACGGTCGCTACCACGTCGCCGGCGCCCACGACCCGGTACTGGTGCAGCAGGCCACTGCTGGCCTGGATCAGGCGACGGCTGGCCTCGAAGGCGTCGCTCATGTTCGGGCCGGGTGCGAGCACGGCGCCGATGACCTTGAACCGGTGCCCTTCCGCGGAGATCTCGGCCGCGAAGAGCAGGCAGCCGCCGGCCTCGTCGGTGGAGCCGGTCTTGATGCCGATGATCCCGTCCTGGTACAGCTGCGTGTTGACGTTGCTGACCTGCCCGACGACGGGGAGCGCGGCCTGCGGCATCGCCACGATCTGGGCGAACACCGGCATCTGCATCGCCAGCCGGCCCAGGATGACCTGGTCGGCGGCGGTGCTGACGGTGGCCGCTTCGAGTCCGGACGGGTCGGTGTAGTGCGTGTTCGCCATCCCGAGCTGGGCCGCGGCCTGGTTCATCTTGGTCACGAACGCGGCGTTGTCACCGGCGTCCCACCGGGCGAGGATGCGGGCGATGTTGTTGGCCGAGGGCAGGAGCAGTCCCACGAGCGCCTGTCGCTCGGTGAGCGTCTCGCCGGCCACCACCCGGACCAGCGACTCGCCGGAGGCGAGCTGGGACGGGTAGGCGGCGGCCTCCTCGGCCGAGACGGTCAGCGTGGGGCCGTCCTCGTCCAGGCGCAGGGGATGGTCCCGCAGGATGAGGTACGCGGTCATCACCTTGGCGACGCTGGCGATCGGCACGGGTCGTGAACCGCCGAAGGTGCCCACCCGGCCGATTCCGTCGATCTCGACCGCCGCCTGCCCGGCCTTCGGCCACGGCAACACCGGCGCGGCGCCCGGGATCGTGTACGTCTGCGGGACGGTCTGCACGATCTGCGGCGCCGGCACCGACCGGGCCAGCCCGAACGTGACGAATCCGCCGGCGGTCAGCACCACGGCCGCCGCGGCCACAGACAGCCACAGCACTCGACGACGAGCCGGCGGCGGTGCGACCACCGGCTCCTGTTCCACACTGGTCTCGGTATTGGTCTCGGTACTGGTCTCGGTCAACCCGACCCTCCACGGCCCATCGCTCAACGAAGCCGCGGCGCGAACGCGGCATTGCGCGCGCTACCCGGTCCGACCGCTGGCTAACGTCCGAACCCAGCCTCGACTCCCGGCCGTCCGGAAGCTGGCGCCAGCCGGCCGCTCAGGCCGAGCGGGGTCGGCACACAGCGTGCCCATGTAGTCACAATCCGTTGGCGACAGCGATTGTCGGCATCGCACTGTGAGATGTACCGCAACCCTGTAATGCAATAGCGGCCCGCCCCGCTGTTTATCTGGGGAATGGTGCGCAAATCGGCGCCATGAATGCGCCAGAACAGGCCGCCACCAGCGAAGACTCCGAATCGTCAAAGCGCTTCCGGAGTACCGGCGTTGCGAATCCAATTTCGGCTGTCTCTTGTTTCAAAAACGTTCAACCAGCCGACCCTGATTGCGTTGATTGACGTCCCTAGGTTCCCTTCGCGGGCAACGAAAGAAGGTTTTCCATGGGCAAACTCCTCGCAGTCCGGGCTCGCAGGATCACCAAGTGTTTCGGCGAAGTCGTCGCGCTCGACGGCATCGATCTGGACGTGGCGCAGGGGCGGATTCACGGCCTCGTCGGACCGAACGGCGCCGGCAAGACGACCCTGCTCGGGCTCCTGCTGGGCCTGGCCGTCGCCGACAGCGGCCGCCTCGAGATCCTGGGTACGCCGGTCGGGCGGGGCGTCGCCGCTCCCGACGGTGTCGCCGGCTTCGTGGACGGACCCGGCCTCTACCCCTCGCTCACCGCCAGGCAGAACCTCGCCGCGCTGGCCGCTCTGCGCGGCCGCGACGCGCGGACGGCGGGGATCGACGACGTGCTCGACCAGGTCGGGCTCAGCGATGTCGCCGACGACCGGGCCAACGGCTTCTCCCTCGGCATGCGGCAGCGGCTCGGGCTCGCCGCCGCCCTGCTCACCAGACCCCGGCTGCTCGTGCTCGACGAACCCTCCAACGGCCTCGACCCGGCCGGCAAGCGGCACGTGCACCGGGTCCTCACCCGGCTGGCCGCGCAAGGCACCAGCGTCGTGCTCTCCAGCCACCGCATGGACGACCTCGAGGCGCTGTGCTCCGAGGTCACCATCCTCGCCACCGGACGGGTCGTCTTCTCCGGCCCGCTGAGCAAGCTGGCCGCCGAGAACCGCGACCTCGACTACCGGCTGATCACCTCCGACCCCCAGGCCGCCCGCCGGCTGGCGGGCGACACCGCCGGGATCCGCGTCGCCGGCGACGACGGGGCACAGCAGGACGGCGAGGTGCTCGTCGTGCGCGCGCTGGTGCCCGCCCTCGACGAACTGGTGGCGCGGCTCGTGCACGCGGGCATCGGGGTGCGCGAGCTCGCACCCGTGGTGTCGCCGCTCGAGGCCGCGTTCCTGGCCCTCACCGAGGCCCTCACCGAGCAGCAGGAGGCCGAACAATGACCGCGACCGTCGCCCTCGACGACGTCGACAAGGGCACCGGTGCTCGCCCCGTCTCGGTGGCGCGCGGCTACCGCTTCGAGCTGGTCAAGCTGGTTTCGCAATGGCGGATCCGGCTGCTGGTCCTCGCCTGCTGGATCGCGCCGGCGCTCTTCGTCGCCGCGGTGAGCCAGCAGAGCACGCTGCCCGTCGACACCCTCTTCGGTCGCTGGATGCACGCCACGGGGTGGGCCGGGCCGCTGGTGGTGCTCGGTTTCGCGGGCACCTGGGCGCTCCCGCTGCTGACCTCGGTGGTCGCCGGCGACGTGTTCGCCTCCGAGGACCGGCTCGGCACCTGGCGCCACCTGCTCGTGGCGGTCCGATCGCCGCGGCGGATCTTCGCGGCGAAGGCACTGGCCAGCCTCACCGTCATCCTGCTCCTCGTGGCCGGGCTGGCCTGTTCCAGCGCGGCCGGCGGGCTCGCGGCGGTCGGCAACCTGCCGCTGGTCGGCCTCGACGGGCACCTGCTGACGCCGGCGGACGCCGCCGGGAAGGTCCTGCTCGCCTGGGTCTGCGTGCTCGCCCCGACCCTGGCGCTCGCCGCGATCGGACTGCTCGGGTCGGTCGCGCTGGGGCGGTCCCCGATGGGACTGCTGCTGCCCGCGCTCGTCGCGCTCGTGATGCAGCTCGCCCAGATGCTGCCGCTGCCCGTCGCCGTGCGCCTCGCCCTGCCCGGCTACGCCTTCATCGCCTGGAACGGCCTGTTCACCGGCCCGGCACAGCTCGGCCCGCTCCTGATCGGCATCGTGGTCAGCCTGGCGTGGGCCGCGACCGCGACGGCGCTGGCGTACCTGCTCTTCCTGCGGCGCGACTTCACCAACCCGAGTTACGACGGCTCGGGGCGCCGCGCGGTCACCGCCGGAGCCCTGCCGCTCGCCGGGCTGCTCGCCGTGACGGTCGCGGTCGTCGCCTGGGCGACCCCGGCCACGGGCTCCGGGATCGAGCAGGACAAGGTGCAGCGCTCGGTCGCCACGGCGTTCGCCCACCTGTACCGCATCCAGACCAAGCAGCTCAACCGGCCCGACGTCACCGAAGCGCAGCTGCGGGTGACGGCGGCGTGCACCAAGGGCGGCGGCAAGATCGCCGCCGAGGGGCCGGGCAACGACTGGCGTTGCACCGTCTCGTGGCATCTCCCCGACGTCGAGGCCACCGGGACCGCCATCTACCAACTCGACGTCACCGCAGACGGGCGGTTCGTCGCTGACGGCGACGGACCGAAGGAAGTGAACGGCTACTTCCTGGTGCGCACCCCTACCGGGGACGCACCGAACCCGCTCTGGCAGTTCGACGGCAACGTCGAACTGCTCCACACCACCCGGAAGGGATAGCTCAATGCAAGTAACACGCCGTCGTCGGCGTGTCGAGAAGGACCCCCTAGGCCTTCTCGGTCGACGCATCATCCGCCGGATGCCGCTCGTCACGGCAGGCACCACCGCCGTTGCCGTCGTCGCCACCGGCACCGGCATCGGGTTCGCCCAGACGCACCAGTTCGGCACCGACCAGGTCGGGCAGCTCACCGACCAGGGCCTGGTCGTGTCCGCCAACCAGTACGTCAACCCGATCGGCGAGCGCCTCGTCATCAACAACGGCAAGATCATGTCGTCCTCGGTCAGCCCGGACGGCACCCACCTCGCGGCCTCGGTCACCGACGGTGGGATGGCGCTCGCCATCGTGGATCTCAAGAACTGGAAGGTACAGCAGCTCGTCGGCAACAGCGCGGCGGCGAACCTGCGCATCAGCGGCAACGACGTGGGCCAGGAAGGCCCCACGTACTCGCCCGACGGTTCGCAGCTGTGGCTGGGCCAGGCCGACGGCTACCGCAAGTTCACCGTGAACCCGGACGGCAGCCTCGCCAACCCGACGTTCATCAATATCGCGGCGAACGGGTCCAAGCGCGCACTGGTGGGCGAGGCGGTGTTCTCCCCCGACGGCTCCACCGTGTACTCGGCCGTCAACGGCCAGAACCGCGTCGTCGCCATCGACACGGCGACCGGGACCATCAAGCAGAGCTGGGCCGTGGGCAACGCCCCGCGTGACCTGATCATGGTCGGCGGGAAGCTCTACGTCAGCAACGAAGGCGGGCGTCCGGCGAAGCCGGGCGAGCCGACGATCAACTCGTACGGCACCCAGGTGCTGGCCGACCAGGTGACCGCCGCCACCCTCAGCGGCACGGTCAGCGTCATCGACCCGGCGAACCCGGCGGCGGCCGTCGCGAGCATCGACGTCGGCCTGCACCCGACCGCTCTGTACGCCAAGAACGGGGCGCTGTTCGTCACCAACACGGCCACCAACGACGTGTCGGTCATCGACACGGCGAGCGACAAGGTGGTCCAGACCATCGCGACCCAGCCGTGGCCGGAGGCCTCGGTGGGCTACGAGCCCGACGCGGTGACGCTCACCGACGACGGTCACCTGCTGGTGACGCTCGGCCGCGCCAACGCGGTCGCCGTCTACCGGTACAAGACCCCGCTGGAGCCGGTCAGCTACGTCGGCCTGCTCCCGACGGACTACTTCCCCGCGGAGATCGCCACCGTCGGCAACGACGTCGTGGTCTCCAACACCCGCGGTATCGACGCCCGCCGCCCCACCAACGCCGCCGGGCACGGCACCCACGACACGACGTCGAGCCTGCAGCGGTTCAAGCTGCCCAGCGACGGCGTCATCAAGTCCGAGACCGGCAAGGTCTTCACCCAGAACGGCTGGCACGGCGGCTCGGTCACGCTGACCGAGGGCAACACCAACAAGAAGCCGGTGCCGGTCCCGCTGAAGCTCGGCGAGCCCTCGACGATCAAGCACGTCTTCCTGATCGTCAAGGAGAACCGGACCTACGACCAGGTCTTCGGTGACATCCCGCAGGGCAACGGCGACCCGGCGCTGGCCCAGTTCGGCGAGAACGTGACGCCGAACCAGCACGCGCTGGCCAAGCAGTTCGGGTTGTACGACAACACGTACGACATCGGCACGAACTCCGCCGAGGGTCACAACTGGCTGATGCAGGCCGACAACCCCGAGTACACCGAGTCCTCGGCCGGTGAGTACCTGCGCAGCTACGACACCGAGGACGACGCGCTCGGCCACCAGACCACCGGCTTCATCTGGACCGGTGCGCAGGCGGCCGGCAAGACCGTGCGCAACTTCGGTGAGTTCCACCAGTTCCTGACCAAGCCGGCCGGCGCGACCTGGCAGAACCTGTACTGCGACGCCAAGAACATGGCGGCGACCGGGCAGGACACCGCCTACCGCCTCGTGTCGTCGTCGCCGATCCCGTCGCTCAACAGCGTGTCGGTGCCCGGCTTCCCGAAGTACGACCTCAACGTCCCGGACGTCTACCGGTACGAGATCTGGAATCGTGACTTCGAGCAGAACGGCCCGGCCAACCTGAACATGTTCTGGCTGTCCAGCGACCACACCGGCGGTCCGGCGAACGCGGCCGCTCAGGTCGCCGACAACGACCTCGCGGTCGGCAAGATCGTCGACAAGATCTCGCACAGCCCGTACTGGAAGGACTCGGCGATCTTCGTCGTCGAGGACGACTCCCAGGCCGGCCTCGACCATGTCGACGGCCACCGTGCCCCGATCCAGATCATCAGCCCCTGGGCCAGGCACGGCGTCGTCGACAGCCACTACTACTCGCAGATCACGATGATCCGGACCATCGAGCAGATCCTCGGGATCAAGCCGATGAACCAGAAGGACAGCGCGGCCAGCCCGATGCGTGGGGCGTTCACCCAGAACGCTGACCTCACACCGTTCACCGTGGTGCCCAACCGGACCTCGCTGACCGCGGGTCTGAAGACCCTGCCCGCCTGCGGCGCGGACGTTCCCGCGGCGCAGAACCCCATCGCCGCCGCCGCGCCACTGGCGACGGTACCGGCGGACAAGCAGGCGGTCGCGGCGACGTGGGACAACTGGAAGTCGCAGCAGCGGCTCACCGGCCCCGACGCCAGGGCCGACTTCGCGAACCCCGCGCAGATGAACCACCTCACGTGGTACGAGGCGCACGACTGGACCCAGCCGTACCCGGGCGAGGACACGATCGTCGCGCCGGAGGACGTGCCGGGTGCCTACATCCCGTCGCCGGAGTCCGACGGCTGACGTAGGGTGATCTGACACAGGGGCCCCTGGCCGGCGTGACCCGCTGGCCAGGGGCTCTGCCGTTCCCGGCTGACCCGCCCTCCTGAAGCGCAGAGCGGGCCTCCCCGCGCAGGCCCAATCGGGCGGGGAGGCCCGCATCCACGTCGGTCATGCCGTCGGGGTGTGGCCGGGGGCCGGCTTCGGCGTGCGCAGGAACACCGCGATCAGCGCCGCCGTCACCAGGCACAGCGCGGCGTTGACCGCGATCGTGGTACGCAGGGCCGTCAGCGTGCTGGCCACGGTCTCGTCACCCAGCGAGTGCAGCGTGGCAGCGACGATCGCCGACATGATCGGGATGCCCATCGTGATGCCGATCTGCTGACTCATCGTCGCCAGGCCCGTGGCCAGGCCCTGCTCGCGGTCGGGCAGGCCGGAGGTCGTGGTCACCATGAACCCGACGATGGCCACCAGGTTGGCCACGCCGCCGACGAACGTGGCGGCGAGCAGCAGCGGCATCCAGGTCGCCGAGTCGCCCAGCGCGAGCAGGGCAAGTGTGGCCACGGACTGCACCAGGAAGCCCGCGACGAGGGCGCGGACGCTGCCGAGGCGGCCGATGACCTTCGGGCCGAGCATGCCGCCGATGACCGTGCCGGCGCCGAGTACCGCGAACGACAGTCCGGCGGCCAGCGGCGAGAAGCCGAGCACCTTCTGCAGGTACAGCGTGAGCAGGAAGACGAGCGAGGTCTCGGTGGCGAACGCCAGCAGGCCGGCGACGTTGCCCCAGCCGACGGTGCGCCGGCGCATGATGTCCACCGGCACCAGCGGCGCCTCAACCCGCCGCTCCACCTGCCAGAAGATCGCCAGCAGCGCGATGCCGGCCACGATGAACCCCAGGGCCGGCGGATGCGTCCACGAGCGCTGGCCGGCGGTGGTCAGCCCGTAGACGATCGCGAGCAGGCCGAGGGTGACCGTGATCGCGCCCGGCAGGTCGAGGCGGGGCCGGTTGTCCGGACGGCTCTCGGCGAGCACCAGTGGCGCCACGAGCAGCACCGCCACGGCCACCGCGACGTTGACGAAGAACGCCCAGCGCCAGGAGAGCAGGTCCGTGAGCAGGCCGCCGAGGATCGCTCCGGTGGTGAAGCCGGCCGCCATCAGCGCGCCGTTGAGACCCAGGGCCCGCTCCCGGCGCGGCCCTTCCGGGAAGGAGGTCGTGAGCAGCGACAGCGCGGCCGGCGTGACCGCGGCGGTCGCCAGGCCCTGCGCCACCCGCGCGGCCAGCAGCAGCACCGGCTCGTGGGCCAGGCCGCCGGCCAGCGACGACACGCCGAGCAGGGCGATGCCGCCGAGGAAGATCCGGCGCCGGCCGAACAGGTCGGCGATGCGGCCGAACAGCAGCGTGAAGCCGGCCGCGCACAGCGCGAACGCGGTCGCGATCCACTGCAGGTTGCTCAGCGAGAAGCCGACCTCGGCGCCGATCGCGGGCAGGGCGACGTTGAGGATCGAGAAGTCCACCGCGAGGGTGAAGCTGGCGGTGAGCAGGACGGTGAGCGAAAGCCGCTCACGCGTGCTCGTCGCCGCGGCGGCGGGTCGATCCATGTAGGTAGTGGTCATGAGAGCACCGTCGCGCTTGGGTGCGCGCCCAACCAGCCCACTGGCGAGCCTGGTCTGGTGCTGCCTGGTACTGACAAGGACAGGCAGAGCCACGTGAGGCGGAGCAATATTGACGCATGCGGAGTGATCACGGGGGCCGAACCGAGCTCGGCGACTTCCTGCGTACCCGACGGGCCCGAATCCGCCCGGAGGACGTCGGCCTGGTGTCGTACGGGCCACGTCGCGTGCCCGGCCTGCGGCGCGAGGAGCTGGCGCAGCTCGCCGGCGTGAGCGCGGTGTACTACACCCGGCTCGAGCAGGGACAGAGCACCAACGCGTCCGAGTCGGTGATCGAGTCGATCGCGCGGGCCTTGACCCTGACCGACGACGAGCGGCTCTACCTGCACGAACTGACCCGCCCACGCCCGGCGAAGAAGCGCCGGGCGGCCCGGCCGGACACGGCCCGGCCCGGCATCCGGCGACTGGTCGACGCGATGGGCGACGTGCCCGCGATCGTGCTGGGCCGGCGCAGCGAGGTGCTGGCGTGGAACGACCTCGGTCACCGGCTCATCGCCGGGCACTGCGACCGGACCTCGCCGGACCGCCCGGCAGACCGGCCAAACCTGACCCGGATGCTCTTCCTCGACCCGCACACGCGGGAGCTCTACCGGCGGTGGGACGAGGAGGCGAGCCGGTCGGTGGCGTCGCTGCGCGTGGTTGCCGGACGTTTCCCCGACGACGAGCCGCTGACCGCGCTGATCGGCGAGCTGACCGTGAAGAGCGGCGAGTTCGCCGCGCTGTGGGCCCGCCACCCGGTGCAGAGCTGCCTGAGCGGAACGAAGTACCTGTACCACCCCGAGGTCGGCGAGTGCGAGTTCGACTTCGAGGTGCTGCACCTGTCCGACGACTCCGGCCAGCGCCTGCTGACCTACACAGTCCACCCCGGCTCGCCGTCGGACTCAGCGTTGCGGCTGCTCAAGACTGAGCCGTGGCGCTCCACGGCGACGCCCAGCCGGCAGCGGCCGGAGGAGCGCGAGGGCAGCTCCTTCAGCCGCGCCACGCGCTGACCGCGAACGCGCCCGGGCCGGTGGCTAACCCCGCACGTGCAGGCTGAAACCTCTGCGGCCCGGACCTTCCAGGCCCTCCTTCAACCGCAGCGACGGGATCTCGTAGTCACCGAAGTTCTGGCGCCGGAACGCGATCGGCTCGGTCGTCTCCAGCGACAGCAGCCGCTCCCGCCACGCCTTCGCGACGTCGTCGAAGTCGTCGCCGGTGATCCGGTCGGAGCCGTACAGCACGAACGGTGGCAGCACCTCCACGCCCGGGTAGTACAGGATTCCGTGGTGGATCGGGAACAGCACGTCCTCGATCGGGCCGTTGATCCCGCGATCGGTGTAGTGGGACTCCGGGCCGCCGACGGTCACCGACAGCATCGCCCGCCGGCCCTGCAGCGTCCCCTCGCCGAACCGCTCGCCGTAGCGGGTCTCGTCGTGCACGCCGACGCCGTACGCGAAATGGAGGGAGAACACGCGGTCGACCCAGCCTTTGAGGATCGCCGGCATGGTGTACCACCACAGCGGGAACTGGAAGATCACCGTGTCGGCCCACAGCAGCTTCGCCTGCTCGGCCGCCACGTCGGGGGTGAGCGCGCCGGCGTCGTACGCCCGGCCCGAGCTCGCCGGCACCCGCAGCGGGTCGGTGGCGTGCCCGCCGAAGTCCGCCAGGTCCACCACGGCCTTCCAGCGCATCGCGTAGAGATCACTCACCCGCACCTCGTGCCCGGCGGCCTCGAGCGTGGACACGGCGAGGTCTTTCAGCGAGCCGTTCAGCGAGCGCGGCTCGGGGTGGGCGTAGACGATGAGCGTCTTCATGGCTGTTCCCTTCAACACGGTGGGTCGCCATCGATGCTCGGGGAGCCGGGGCCACGTCGTTCAGGGGCGCTTCGGCCATCGGACCGGACTTCCTGGTACCGGCAGGACCACCTTCACCGGCTCGAACGGAGCCATACTGAGGCATGGACGATCTTGCGGGCTTCCTGCGCACCCGCCGCTCCCGGGTCGACCCGTCCGTCGTCGGCATCCCCGCCGACACCCGCCGCCGCGTCGAGGGGCTGCGCCGCGAAGAGGTCGCCCACCTGTCGGGGGTCAGCGTCGACTATTACGTACGTCTGGAGCAGGGCCGGGCCACCCAGCCCTCCGAGCAGGTCCTCGACGCGCTGGCCCGGGTCCTCGGGCTCGACGAGACCGAGCGCGGGCATCTGTACCGGCTCGCCCGGCAGCGCCGCCGCCGCGCGAAGGCACCGAGCGGGCAACTGCGCCCGGAGCTCCGCCGCGTGCTCGACCTGGTCACCGACGCGCCCGCCGTGATCGTGGATCACCGGCTGGACGTGGCCGCCGGCAACCGCCTCGCCGGGCTCCTCTACGGCCGTCAGATGCCGGGGTTCAACACCGCCCGGCACATCTTCCTCGATGAGGCGGAGCGCGGCCTGTACGCCGACTGGGAGCACTGCACCCTCGACGTGGTGGGCCACCTCCGCCTGGCGGCCGGGAAGTACCCCGACGACCCGGGCCTGGCCACACTCATCGGCGAGCTGGCGATGGGCAGCCAGCGCTTCCGCCGCCTCTGGGCCCGCGCGGACGTGCGCGCCCGCACCCACGGATCGAAGGTCTACCGGCATCCGCTGGTCGGCCTGCTGGAGCTGCACCAGGAGAACTTCGCGCTGCCCGACGCGTCGGGCATGGAACTGCTGGTGCTCTCCGCGCCACCCGGAAGCCCCGCCGAGGACGGCCTGCGGCTGCTCAACGCGCTCGGTAGCGACAAGCCGTCCCCGGCGAATGGCCTGCCGATGACCCACCTGTCGTGAGCCGCAGGGCAGCAGGTGCTATTCGATACAGGGTTGCGGGCCGACCGTCGACGTGACGTTGTAATGCTCGTCAATGGTTACCAGCGTATTGCCCGACCAGTGCTGATGCGCACAGGTGTCCTCGGTCGACACGGCACCGTACGTCCAGGTGTTGTCGACAAACCGATTGTTCCGGATGGTCCAGTCCGGCCCCGAGTGCCACCAGGCGTCGACGATGTACGCTCCACCACCCATCAGGTTGTCGGTGGCCGTCACGTCGCTCAGGGCGGGGTCCGTGAGGTTGAGCATGTTGGTGGTCGGCACCTTGCGACCATCGAACGTGTTGTGGACCACCGTCAGGCCGACGCAGGGAACGCCCCCGCACACCGCTTGGACCCCATCGGAGTGGCTGCCGTCCGGCGGGGCGAGGGACGGAGGGTTATAGCAGTTTTCGACATAGGAATCGTAGATCTTGACGTTGCCGGGAGGGCCGAAACGGAAACCGTCGTCATGACCCCGGGAACGGACACGGACGGCCACATAGTTCGAGTCGTTGACGGCCGGCTGGCCGATGCAGCCGCTGGCCGGGCCGATCGTGGTGTCGGTGACGGTAAACGACCAACGTTGCGAGCCCTGATCGTTGTAGATCGTGCCGTCGATCTCAGAATTCTGGATCACCACGTTGTTGGCGCGGATAAAGACATTGCCAGTAATATGTTTGGCATTGACTACCTGGCCGGTGGTAGCGGCGGTGAAGTCGCCTTTGATGGTGGTCAGGACGGTGCCTTGAGGAACGCCGGTGCAGGCAGGCGTCGGGTATCTTGGCAGAGCACACGGGCCCGACGGGGGCGCACCTCCGACCGCGGGTCCGGGCGGAACGCCGGACGGGGACAACGGACTTCGTGGCCCGGCTGACGGCAGGTCCCGGGCAGCGTCCACCCTGGCAGCCGCAAGGTAGCTGGGCGCCTTCGCGATGAGGAATGCACAGCCGCCGAGCACAACGGCCGCGATCGCCCCGCCAGCAACTCTCCTGATGCGGGAACCGGTCATGAGCACCCCATCGCCACGCGACCTGCCGCCATTTGCGTCACAACGCAAATATAAACCCGCCCCCGATCGGCCCGGTTTACAACCAAGTCCGGAACACCCGCTGGTACAGGCGCTTGGCGGCCAGAAGGGCGGACGCGTAGACGGTGAGGATGCCGGCCAGCCAAAGGTAGTAGACGGCCGGCGGCGGCGACAGGCCCACGGCCGTGCCCAGCGGGGTGGCTACGAGGGCGAGGCTGAGCAGGAGCACCACGGCACTGGTGACCATGACCGGTCGCGCCGCCCACGACCAGCCGGAGATGCTGCCGCGGCCGCGGAGCAGGTGCACGGCGAGGATCTGGGTGAACAGGTTCTCCACGAACCAGGCCGCATGGAACAGCACCTGGCCGGCGGGGCTGACCTCGGCGCCCACGACGTGGTGCAGCACGGCGAACGTGACCAGGTCGGCCAGGCTGTTGATCGCGCCGAAGCACAGCACGAAGCGGCTCAGGTCCCGGGTGTTGAAGGTGCGAGGCCGCTGCCGCGCCGCCGGGTCGGTGTGGTCGAAGGCCAGGGACATCTGGGACAGGTCGAACAGCAGGTTCTGCAGCAGGATCTGTAGCGGCAGCATCGGCAGGAACGGGAGAAATGCGCCGGCGGCGACCACGGAGCAGACGTTGCCGACGTTGGACGAGACGGTGATCTTCACGTACTTGACGATGTTGGCGAAGGCGTGCCGGCCCGCCGACACCGCGTCGGTCAACGCCCCCAGGTCCTTGCCCGTCAGCAGGACCTCGCTGGATTGCCGCGCGATGTCCACGGCGTTCTCGACGCTCGCGCCGACGTCGGCGGCGTGCAGGGCGGGCGCGTCGTTGACGCCGTCGCCGACGTATCCGACGGTGTGCCCGGCCCGGCGCAGCGCGCTCACGATGCGGGCCTTCTGCCGCGCGTCGACCCGGGCGAACAGGGTGGTCCGCCGGGCGAGTGCCGCCAGCACCGGCTCGTCCAGCGCATCGATCTCGTATCCGCAGATCGGCACGCCCGGGTCGAGGCCGGCATCCTGGCAGATGCGCGCCGCGACCAGGGGGTGGTCGCCGGTGAGCACCTTGATCCGGACACCGTGCCCGGCCAGCGCGGAGAATGCCGCCGCGGTGCCGGGTTTGGCCTCGTCGAGCAGCCCGACGTAGCCGATCAGGGTCAGCGCGGTCTCGTCGGCGGGGCACAACGGCCGGCCGGTGGCCCTGCGGGTCTTGACCGCGACCGCGAGGGCGCGGACGCCGTCGGCGTGGAGCCGGTCGGCGAGCGCGTGCAGCCGTTGCCGTTGCCCGGCGTCGAGGGCCACGTCCCGGCCGTCGATGCGGGCATGGGTACAGCAGGCCAGCACGTGCTCGGCGGCGCCCTTGGTGATGAGCAGTTCCCGATCCCACTGCCCGGCCGTGCGCAGCACGACGGTGGCGCGGCGGCGGGCGCCGTCGAAGCCCAGCACCTGCCGGGCGGTGTATGCCTCCGCCGTGATGCCGGACTGCGGGGCGTGCTCGATCAGCGCCTCGTCGATCGCGTCGGCGATGGGTGCGTCCGCGTGCTGGAGTCCGAAGCAGGCGTTGAGGTGGGCGAGGCGAAGTGGCTCGGCGTCGGGCCGGCCGAGCGGGTCGAGGTGACACGCCACGGTGAGGCGGTCGACGGTGAGGGTGCCGGTCTTGTCGACGCACAGCACGTCCATCGCGCCCAGGTTGTGGACCGCCGGCAGCCGCTTCACCACGATGCCGCCCGCGCGCAGCGCGGACTGCGCGCGCACCAGCACGGTGGTGACGACCACGGGCAGCATCCCCGGCACGAGGCCGACCGCGCAGGCGACCGCGAACAGGCACGCCTGCAGCCAGGTGTCGTGCGAGAACGCGGTGACGGCCAGCACCGCCGCAACGGTGGCGAGCATCAACCGGATGAGGGTGACGGAGACGCCCGTGACGCCGCGTTCGAACGTGGTCCGCCCGCGCCGGTCCGGCAGGTGGTCGTGGCTCATGCCGAAGTAGGTTCCGGCACCCGTGGCGACGACCACCGCGGTCGCGCTCCCGCCGACCACCGTCGCGCCGAGCAGGCACAGCCGGGGATGCTCGAGCAGCGTGACGCTGGCGCCCGGGTCGAAGCCGGAGTCGTCCACGGCGCCGGCGGACGCGGTCAGCGTGGCGTGTTTGGTCACCGGAAGCGACTCTCCGGTGAGCAACGCCTGGCTGACCGCCAGGCCGTCGCAACGCAGCAGCAGGAGGTCGGCCGGCACGCTGTCGCCGCCCGCCAGCCGTACCACATCGCCCGGAACCAACTGGTCGGTCGGCACCTCCCGGGCGATCGGCGCCGCGCCGGGGCGGGCCCGCCGCAGCACGGTCGCCGTCGTGGCCGCCACACCCCCCAGGGCAGCCGCGGCGCGGTCCGCGCCATACTCCTGACGGGCCCGCAGCGCGCAGCTGATCGCCGCCAGGGTGCCGATCAGCGCGATCCCGGGGATGTCGCCGGTCAGTGCCGACACGATGCCCAGCACGACCAGGACCACCACGAACGGGTCGCGCACTGCCCGCATCAGGTGCGCCAGCGGGCCCCGCGCCGGCGTCGACGGCAGCGCGTTGTCGCCGTCGCGGGCGAGGCGTTCCTGGGCCTCCCGCTCGTCCAGGCCCTGCAGCGACGAGTCGAGCTCGCGCAGGGCCTGCAACGGCGCCATCCCGGCGAACCGCCGCAGCGGGGCGAACCGCGGGTCGAGGCCGGCCCGGCCGGGTGGGTCCGGCGGGCCGGCCGTCGCCTCCGCTGGGCTGAACGGGTCAGCCGCCGAGGCCATGCTGTGCTCCCTGGTGCGCCGCCGGGCCGCGCAGATGCGCGACCATCTCCCGGACGACCGCGACCAGGTGGGGATCGTTGATCAGGTACAACTGCCGGCGACCCTCCCGCCGGGCCTGGACCAGCCCTGCCAGCCGGAGCTTGGCCAGATGCTGGCTGACCACCTGTACCGTGGCCCCGACCTCGTCGGCGAGGGTGCTGACATCGCGTTCACCCGCGGCCAGCAGCCAGACGATGTGCAGCCGCACCGTGGCCGCGAGGATGCCGAACGTCGCCGCCGCCGACTGCAGCACCTCCGCCGAGATGTCCGTGGACTGTCCGCCGCGCGGGTTCGACACCTCCGACCTCCCCGGTCAACTCGCAAGTCCATACAGGCTACGGCCCCGCCGCCGCAGCGATGACACCGAACCGAAGTTGCACACGTCAACGTAGCGTCACGGTCACGACCTGTCAGCTCGACTCCTGCGTGAGGGCGGGGACCTGGTCGGCGCCGGGGTGGTTCAGGTGGTGAACGTCAGCCAGCCGAGGCTGGCCATGCCGGCGGCGACGCAGTAGATGGCAAACGGGGTCAGCGTGCGGGTTTCGAAGTAGCGGGTCAGGAACCGCAGTGACAGATACGCGGCGATGCCGGCGACGAGGCTGCCGGCCAGGACCTGGCCGAGGATGGCATGGCCGGCGGGACTGGCGAGTTCGGGGAGCTTGAGCAGGCCGGCGGCGGTGATCACGGGGGTGGCGAGGAGAAAGGCGAATCGGGCGGTGTCTTCATGGGACAGCCCGCGGATCAGGCCGGCGGCCATGGTGGAGCCCGAGCGGCTGATGCCGGGGCACAGCGCGAGGATCTGTGCGGCGCCGATCGCGGTGGCCTCGCCCCAGCCCAGGCGGGAGAGTCGCTGGTCGGATGCGAGCGCCGCCCGGGCGTCGCCGCCATGGGCGGACACACCTGCCTCGGCGCCGGTGTAGCCGGCGGCGGTGTAGACCTGGCTGCGCCCGCCCTGGCCGTGGTGCGCGGGCGGGCCGACCGGGACCGGCTGGGGCGTAGGCGTGGCGCTGGCCTCGCCACGGCCGGCACGCAGCCGTTCCACGACGAACAGCACGAGGCCGTTGAGCGTGAGGAACAGCGCGACGGGCAGCGGTTTGCCCAGCGTGGTGCGGAAGGCGTGCTCGAGGGCGATGCCGGCCAGTCCCACCGGGATGGTGGCGATGATGAGCAACCAGGCGAGGCGCTGGTCCGCGGTGGTGATGCTCCGGCTGCGCACGGATGTGCACAGGCCGACAATGATGCGGGTCCAGTCCCGGCGGAAGAAGACCACCAGTGCGATCGCGGTGGCCACGTGTACAGCGACGAGGAATGTCAGGTAGGGCGAGTCCTGGGCCGACATGTCCAGGTTGCGTGCCCACGACCCGCCGAGCAGCGCGGGTATGAGAATGCTGTGGCCCAGGCTGGAGACCGGGAACAGTTCGGTGACGCCTTGCAGCGCGCCGATGAGGATGGCTTGCAGGTAGGTCATGTCGGTGGCCTTCCAGGCGTCAGGGCCGGGGTAATCGCGGGCTGGATGGATGTCTCAAGCCGCCTGGACCTGCGGGGGTACCCGTGCCGGCGCGGCCGGGTGAACACAGCAACCACGCCACTCCTTTCTGTCACGGGTGGCCGGGTGCCACCGAAGCCGAACCGGCTCGACGCCACGATCGTATACTTGCGCAAAATCGCAACTGTGATGAGATGGTCAGCGGTGGCCCCACCATCCAGGGAAGGACTGCGCCCCGATGAATGCTCCGAATCCCTCAGGTCCCGACCGGCGGCCGTCCGCGCCGCTGGGGCGGGTCCTCGGCGCCGTGGTGATGGCGCCGCCGGCCTGTGCCGCGCCCTTCGGGGTCGGAGTGCCGCGATGACGAAGCGGCCGGCGAACGGGCGGCGTGGGCGGCGGGGCAAGGCACCGTTGTGGGCCCGGTTGTCGCTGTTTGCCGGCGCGGTACTGGTACTGCTCGGCGGTGGCTCACTGATCGTGGGCAAGGTGATGCTGGACCACTACAGCAGCCAGATCGTCCACGACGGTGGTCTCGGCGACGCCGCCGCCGGCGCCTCGATCGATGGGCCGATCAACCTGTTGCTGGTCGGGATCGACGAGCGGATCGACAACCCGGCGATGGGCGCTCGCTCGGATTCGATCATCATCGCGCACGTGCCCGCTTCGCACGATACGGTGTTCCTGGTCTCGATCCCGCGTGATACCCGGGTGCGGATACCGAAGAACCCGACGACGAAGTACCCCGGCGGCACCGACAAGGTCAACGCGGCGTTCCAGTTCGGCTTCCAGAACGGTGGCGGCCGCGCCGGTGGTTTGGCACTCCTGGCCGAGACGGTGAGCGGCCTGGCCGGCGGCCTGAAGTTCAACGGCGCGGCGATCGTGAACTTCGACGGGTTCAAGGGCCTGGTGAAGGCGATCGGCGGGGTGCACATGTGCGTCGACGAGCGCACCATCTCGATCCACACCGGATGGAACACCAAGACCGGCGAGGAAGGGGTTCCGTACTACTTCAACACCGACGGCATCCCGACCGGGTTGAAACCGAACATGCGACCGCAGGTGTACGAGGTCGGCTGCCGCGACTTCGCCGCCTGGGAAGCCCTGGACTACGTCCGGCAGCGCGACAAGCTGGCCAACAACGACGGCGACTACGGCCGGCAACGGCACCAGCAGCAGTTCATCAAGGCGATGCTGACCAAAGCGACGAGCGCCGGCGTGATCACCAACCCGGTCAAGCTCAACGAGGTGCTGGAGTCGGTCGGGCAGGCGGTGTCGTTCTACAACAACAACGTGTCGCTCGCCAACTGGCTGTTCACCTTGAAGGGCATCAAGCCCGACAACATGGTCACGCTGAAGGTCAACAACGGCCAGTACCACTCGCAGACCATCAACGGACAGTCGTTCGAGACCCTCGACGACACCGCCTTGGCCCTGCTGACCGCGATCGCCCAGGACCGCGTCGGCGCGTTCGTCGCCGAACATCCGGACATGGTCAGCAACGACGCCGCCCACCCCGCCGAGAAGCCATCGACGACACCCACCCGCTGACCCGGACCGGGCCCGGTGTGCCCGGCCTGGTCCACCACTTCCGCCACGCAATGGTCCAACGACTTGGCGACGGTGATCGAAAACGATCACCGTCGCCAACCCGGCCCGCGGCCGCGACGAGCCGACCGCTGCGCGGCCCTTACTTGTTGGACTTCGGCAGGCCGGGCGGGTTCACCTCGGACTTGGCGACCGCCTCGGTTTCGAGGTTGTAGGCGGCCAGCCACTGCCCGTACTGACCGTTCTGGATCAGGTAGTTGATGGCGTCGGCCACCGCCTTGATCAGGCCGTTGTCCTTCTTCGTGGTGGCGGCGATCAGGCCCTGCAGGGTCTCGCCGGCGCCGGAGTAGACGCCGGCGTTGCGCACGGCGTCGGGCGTGCCCTGGGTCCGGCTGATCTGGAAGGCGATCGCGGGGTTCGGGGAGAAGTACGCGTCGATCTGGCCCGAGACGAGGGCCTTGAAGGTGCTGGGGGTGTCGGCGAAGTACTTGATGTCGATGGTCTTGCCTTCGGCCTTGAGCTTCTCCTGCCAGGCGACCAGGATCTTCTCCTGGTTGGTGCCGGCGCCGACGGCGACCTTCAGCCCGGCCAGGTGCTCGTAGTTCTTGTCGAAGGTCCAGGTGTTGGTGGCCTTGACGGCGAAGCCGAGGTTGTCCTGGCGGTAGGAGGCGAAGTCGTACTTCTCCTTGCGCTGCTCGGTGTCGGTGATGTTGGAGAAGCCGAGTTCGTTCTTGCCCGACTCGATGCCGACGAAGAGGTTGTCCCACGTGTCGTTGCTGAACTCGGGCTTCAGGCCGAGGACCGCGGCGACGAGCCGGGCGAGGTCGGGCTCGGCACCGGTGATGGTCTTGTCGTCGTCGCCGACGAAGGCCAGCGGCGGGAAGCCGGTCGGCAGGGCGCCGATGCCGATGCTGAGCTTGCCGTCGGCCTTGATGGCGTCCGGTACCTCGGCCGCGATGCTCGCCTGCTTCTCGACCTTCAGGTCGGTCGGCTTGCCGATGCCCTTGGCCTGGGCGGCGATGCTCACCGTGCCGGAGGCGCCGGAGCCGGTGTCCGCGCTGGCCTGGTCGTCCTTGGCGCACGCGGCGAGCCCGGTGAGGAGCGCGAGGGCGAGCGCCGCGGCCGCGACTGGTCTGCGGGTTGACATTGATCTCTCCTTGAAGGATTTCAGAGTACTTTGGAAAGGAACTCGCGCGTGCGCGTCTGTTGTGGACGGTCGAGCACCTCGGCCGGCGGGCCCTGCTCGACGATCACGCCTTCGTCGATGAAGACGACGGTGTCGGCGACCTCGCGGGCGAAGCCGATCTCGTGGGTGACGACCACCAGGGTGGTGCCGGTGTCGGCGAGCTGCCGGATCACCGAGAGCACCTCGCCCACCAGTTCGGGGTCGAGCGCGGAGGTCGGCTCGTCGAACAGCAGCAGGTCGGGCTCCAGCGCCAGGGCGCGGGCGATGGCGACCCGCTGCTGCTGGCCGCCCGAGAGCTGGCGTGGATAAGCACCGCCGCGGTCGCCGAGGCCGACCTTGGCCAGCAGCTCGATCGCGCGGGCCCGGGCGGCGGCCCGGTCCAGCCGCTTGTGCGCGATCAGCGGCTCGGCGACGTTGTCCTGCGAGGTCAGGTTCGGGAAGAGGTTGAAGCTCTGGGCCACGAAGCCGATGCGGGTGCGCTGCCGACGCACCGCGCGCGGGGACAGCTCGTGCAGGTGGGTGCCGCGGACCTCGACGCCGATGAGCTCGCCGTGCACGGCGACGTAGCCGAGGTCGGGTCGCTCGAGGTGGTTGATCGTGCGCAGCAGCGTGGACTTGCCCGAGCCGGAGGGCCCGAGGACGGCCACCACGTCGCCGGTCTTGACGGTGAGGTCGACGCCCCTGAGCACCTCCCGCGTCCCGAAGGACTTGTGGACGTTGCGGATCTCCAGCGCGGTGCCCATCAGAAGCCCCTCCGGGTGAGGCGGACGCCGGCCAGCCGGGCCCACGAGTCGACGGTGAGGCGCCGCAGCCGTTGGACCGGCGTGGGAGGCAGGGCGTGGACGCTGCCGCGGGCGAAGTACCGCTCGACGTAGAACTGCACGATCGACAGCACCGCGGTGAGCAGGAGGTACCAGGCCGCGCCGACGATGAGGATCGGCACCAGCGACTCGGGGTGGCGCGACTCGAGCACGAACACGGCGCCGAACAGGTCGAGCAGGGAGACGTAGTACACGAGCGAGCTGGCCTTGATCAGGCCGATGAGCTGGTTGCCGTACGCCGGGACGATCGAGCGCAGCGCCTGGGGCAGCACGACCCTGCGTAGCTGCCTGGCCTTGGACAGCCCGAGCGCGTTGGCCGCCTCGATCTGGCCGTGCTCGACCGACAGGACGCCGCCGCGGATCACCTCGGCCGCGTACGCCGCCTCGTTGAGGCCCAGCGCGATGACGCCGATGGCCAGCGGGGTCAGGGCGCTGGTCTGCACCTCGGCGAAGACCGGGCCCCACGGGATGCCGACGCCGAGGCGCGGATAGAAGTACGAGAAGTTGAAGGTGATGATCAGCAGCAGCGGCAGCGGCAGCGCCCGGAAGAACCAGACGTAGGCCCAGGCCAGGCCGGCGATCAGCGGGTTGGTCGACAGCCGGCCGAGCGCGACGATCACCCCGAGGACCAGCCCGACGACCGCGCTCAGCCCGACGACCTGCAGGGTCACCACGACGCCGTCGAGGATCGACTCGCGCGTGAAGAACGGCCAGAACTTGTGCCACTCGTAGTGACTGTTGGTGAAGATGCCGACCACGAACTGCGCCAGCACCACCAAGACGATCGCGCTGACGAGCCAGCGCCACGGGCGCAGCCGCGGCGTGACGCGACGCTGCGCGATCTGCGGGTCGACGCCGGGGACGGACCCGGTCTCGGGCGGCTTCTGCAGGGTCATCGGCTCGCTCATGCGAGTGGCTCCATCGGGAAGGGGACGGCTCGGGATCAGGCACGGCCTGCCTACTGGGCAACTTAGGGATGCCCGAGGTAAGTTGTCAATCCCGATCGGATAACTAGTAATTAACATCCACCGAGTCGATTGGCGCTCCCGTGCTCGACAACCCTGCCTGGCATTCGCTCAACGGCCCGCACGCGCGCTTCGCGCAGGCGCACGGCGAGGCCCGCCGCTACCACCCAGACGTGTCGGTCTTCGTCGGCCTGCCCGACGAGCGCGACGCGCAGGTCTGGCGCGACCTCGCGGTCCTCGTCGGCCCGGCGACCGAGGTGCCGCTCACCGGCGCCGCGGTCGCTCCCCCGGCCGGCTGGACGCCCGTCCTGCTCGGCCAGGGCGTGCAGATGGTCGACGACGGCGTCGACGCCCGGCCCGACGAGGAGGCCGTGGTCCTCGGCGCCGCGGACGCGGACGAGATGAGCGAGCTGGTCGCACAGACCCGCCCCGGCCCGTGGCGGACGCGGACGTTCGAGCTCGGGACGTACCTCGGCATCCGCCGCGACGGAAGGCTGGTGGCGATGGCCGGCGAGCGGCTGCGCCCGCCGGGGTGGACCGAGATCAGCGCGGTGTGCACCGACGCCGGCCATCGGGGACAGGGGCTGGCCGGCCGGCTCGTGCGCGCGGTCGCCCACAACATCCGCGCCCGCGGCGACCAGGTGCTGCTGCACACGGCCGCGAGCAACACCGGCGCCATCCGGCTCTACGAGAGGCTCGGCTTCCGGGTCCGCCGCGAGACCACCTTCGCGATCTACCGCACCCCCGCGGGGTGAGTCCGTCCGGCTCGCGGGCGCTCAGGTGAGGCGGGCCGTCGCGGCCGCGAGAGGTACGGAGTCCAGGGGCAGCTCGGCCTCCACGCGCGTGCCGCCGCCCGGCGGGCTGGTGACGACGAGCGAACCGCCGAGGGCGTGCACGCGGTCGGCGAGGCTGAGCAGCCCCGAGCCCCGCTCCGGGTCGGCACCGCCCGCGCCGTCGTCGGACACCGACAGGCGCACCGCGCGGTCGCTGTCCGCCGCCTCGATCCGCACGAACGTGGCGTCGGCGTGCTTGGCCGCGTTGTCCAGCGTTTCCACGGCGATGTAGTAGGCGGCCACCTCCACCGGCTCCGGCAGCCGCCGGCTCAGGTCCAGCTCCACTTGTGCCGGCACGCCACTGCGGCGGGCGAGCGTCTTGAGCGCCGCCCCCAGGCCGCGGTCGGTCAGGATCGCCGGGTGGATGCCGCGGGACATCTCGCGCAGCTGGTCGAGCACCTCGCCCAGGCGTTCGGTGGCGCTCGCCACGCCCTGGCGCACGTGCGGCAGGTCCGGCGGGACCCCCTCCTGCGCCGCGCCCAGGCCGATGTGGACCGCGATGAGCTGCTGCTGGATGGCGTCGTGCAGGTGGCGTTCGATCCGCCGGCGGACCTGGTCGGCCGCGACCACGACGCGCGCCCGGGACGCGGCGAGGTCGGCGCGAGTTTGCGCGTTGGCGATGGTGGTGGCGACGAGCTCGGTGTAGTCGGCGACACGCTCTTCGGCCTCGGCCGCCAGCGGCTGCTCGCCGTGAACGGTCGCGGTCACCACGCCCCACAGGCGACCCTCGACGATGATCGGCGCGCCGACCGCGGCCCGGACGTTGTGCTCGCGCATCCGCGCGGCGAGCGGGCCGGCCGCCTCGGCGTAGTCGTCCATCCGGGCCGGCCGGCCGGTGCGGTACACCCGGGCCGAGACGCTGTCGCCGTCCAGCGGCAACCGGGCGCCGACCTGCGCGGGGATGCCCTCCGCGGCCCACGCGGCGAGCACGGTGCCCTCGCCGTCGTCGAAGCGCACGATGTGCGCGCCGTCGGTGCCGACGAGCCGTCCGAGCTCGACGACGACCGCGTCCAGCGCCTCGGCCGGCGAGGCACCCTGGGCGATGCGGGTAGCGACGCGCCGCAGCGCGGCCTGCGTGCGGCCGTAGCGCACCAGCTGCGCGACGCTGCGCTGCATCGAGCCGCCCATGGCGTTGAAGGCGCGGGCGAGCCGGCCGATCTCACCGGCCCCGCCCTCCGGCACGCGCGCCTCCAGCCGCCCCTGCGCCATCTCGCCGGCCGCGCCCGCGGCCCGCCGCAGCGGCCGGACCACCGCCCGTTCGAGATAGCCCACGAGGCACACGCCGACGAGCACCGACGCGACGATGCCGGTGACGGCCGCGACCCTCATCACCTGGACCAGCGCGTCGGCCCGCTGGTCACGCGCCTCGGCGAGCCGCTCGTCGCTGGCCGCGAGGTCGTCGAGCTCGTCGTGCAGCAGGGCGATCCTGCGGTCGCCGTCGCGCAGGGCCGCGGGCCCGGACGTGCCGGGGCTGCCGGCCTGCGCCGCGCGCAGCGCCGGGAGCGCATGGTCCTGGACGTACGAGTGGGTGTCCAGGCTCAGCCGCCGGGCCCGTTCGGCCTGCCGGGGGTCCTGGCCCGACCGCTGGAGCGCGTCGATGCGGTCGGCGAGCCGGTCCTGCTGAGCCGACCAGGAGCCGAGCAGTCCCGCGTCGTGGGTGACCAGGTAGCCCCGCTCCGTGCGGTCGAGGTCCAGCAGCTGGTACTCCGCCCGCACGACGTCGGCGCGCACCTGGGCGGCCCGGGCCGCGGCCCGGTCGGCCTGGCGCCGCTCGGCGACCGCGGCGAGCACGACCGCGGCCACCCCCGCCATGAGCAGTGCGTACAGCGCGCACCAGACGGCCGTCCGCGCAACCAGTCCCAAACGCATCGTCCCCCGCTTCCCCATCTGGCGCCCACTATGAGTGCCGGTGACGTTTTGCCCACTGCGCGCGACGCTTCATCCTCGGCCTCCGCGCCAGGGATGAACCTCAGCTCGGCGGGTACTGCGCCTCGGGCTGCGGCTTACCACCGCCCGTGGCGGCCGCGGGCTGGGCGGGGAGGGAGCCGCCGGCGTGGCGCTTGATGATCAGGGCGGCGCCGATGACGAACATCAGGGTGCCGACGCCGATGGAGCCATATCGGTACAGGTGGTCCCGCGACTTCTCCTCCTCGTAGCTGCGGGTGGTCGAGTTGCCCTTGCTGATCTCGACGCAGCTGTCACCCGGCTTCATGGTCTGGCCGCCGCACATCACCTTGTTGCTGTCGAAGCCGAAGATGCCGATCAGGACGAGGATGACACCCAGGACGGTCCCGCCGTACCGGTTGGCGAAGAGTCTGCCGATCATGGCGTGAGACTGTATCGACGATGCGCCATTCGTGCCGCCCCGGAGCGGCCGTCACGCAAAGCCTGCTGGGAGGTGTTCACCGGCCGTGACTGATGTTGTTCAGAGTGATGGCGGCGTGCCGAACGGGCTCATCGTGCTGATCGGACCACCCGCCTCGGGCAAATCCTCGTTCACCCGCGCCTGGATTGAACGCGGTCAGCTAGATCCGGATGGTCACATTTCCTGTGACGCCATCCGCAACGAGCTGTTCGGGGACCGCGTCGATGTTGTTGATGATCCCGCAGTATTCGATGAGATGGATCGACGTGTCGCGGCTCGACTGGAAGCGGCCCTGGCCGTCGTCGTCGACGCCACGAACGTTATGCCCCATGCGCGGGCCAGGATGATCGCCTGGGCCAGACAGCATGGTCGCCCGGTAACAGCGTTGCGGTTCCGGGTGGCCGCCGAAACCCTGGTCCAGCGCAACTCGCAACGCCTCGGTCACGCGCGCGTGCCCCTCGACGAGGTTCTTCGCTCAGCGGCGGCTGCGGCGCGACATACCGACCGTGTCCAGCTTGCCGATGAGGGCATCAGCGTCGTCGTCGACGTGCCCGGCGAGGCCGACGGACTGAGCTCGGCTCAAGCCGCAGCGATGATCCGGATCACGGCGTAAGAGCCCTTGCCGTGGTGGCGTCGAGGTAACGCCGATGCGGGGTCGGTCCGCGGGCGCTGGGCAGCGTGCAGCACGAAAGTGCGCGCTCGCGGTACGCCTCGGCCCGCAGCGGTGGTCATTGCGGCAGAAGGCACGGTGAGCGGCAGCAGCGCGGTCGCGCTGGTCAGCGCGGTGGCGATCCTGGGCGCGGTCGTGTGGTTCGACCGGCACGTCCTGGCCGACCTCGCCGGGACCAGCGACCGCGACCTGCGCTACTTCGGCCGCAACATGTGGGCGCTCATCATCGTGCTGTCGTTCCCCATCGGCCCGATGATGTACCTCCTCTACGGCAAGGGCCCCGGCCGCCTGCGCTGACGGGCGCACGAAGGACGCACGCGCCGTACTGTGGGGCGGTGACGAGACTGCCCGGGTTCGACGTGCTGCTGGCGCGGTTGCTCGAGGTGCGCGGCGGCGACATCGGCGACGTCGCGCACCGGGCCGGTATCGCCACGGCCGGTCTGACCGCGGTGCTCGGCGGCGGCGCGCCGGACCCGGCACTGCTGCGCCGGCTCGCGCCCGCCCTCGGGCTGCACCGCAGCGACCTATTCCTCATCGCCGGCCTGCCCGTGCCGGGAGACCTCGAGCGGCTGGATCCCGGGGCGTCGGGCGAGGTCGACGGGCTGGCGTGGTCGCTGATCTACCTGCCCCGAGCCATCGCGGAGCTGCGGCGGCTCATCGAGTCCCTGCCGCAGGAGCCCCGGCCGCAGCCGACGGCACCGACGCCCGCGTATCACCGTTACCCGGACGACGCCGTCGGTGGCCTTGTCGTACGCCTGCTGCACAACCGCAACCTCAACTGGCTCGGCGCGGCCAAGATGCTGTTCGGCCTGGGCGGCGGGCCTGTGCTGTCGGCCTCGACGATCGGCGTGATCGGCCAGGGCCGCAAGGCGCTGACACCGCAACTGCTGGCCGGGTTCGCCGCCGTCCTCGACCTCTCCCGCCGCGACCTGAGCGCGCTCACCGGCATCAACCTGACGGGCGTCGACACAGGCGCGCACCCGGACGCCGGCGAGGCGGTCGCGCTCATCTGGAGCGCCCGCCGCCTCACCGCCGAGCAGCTGCGCCAGGTCCGTGCGCGGGCCCACGAGATCCGGCACGAGCGCGCCGATGAGCTCGCGCCGGGATTTCGGTGCAGCTGCCAACGAGCCGGCTAAGGTCTGTATCGAAGTTCGGTTGTCATGCCGGGCTTGTTCAACAGCCCGGCGCCATGGAGCGCGACCAAAGCCGCGGCAGTGATGCGGGCGCGGGTGTGCCCGGCTTTGGTGCGGGCAGCGCCGTCGGCAGCGGCCCGCCCCCGTAGCCGCCGGTAGGTGCCGGTCAGGGTGTCGTGCCGGTAGGCGCGAGCCGGTATCCCGGCCGTGCTGGCCACCCGCGGTCCGGCGGGCATGGTGACCTGCTCCGGTGGGAGCCCGGCGGTGCGGCGGCGGTCGGCGCGGCGCTGCTGGCGCGATGAGAGCCGGTACTGGCCGGGGTTGGCGGCGGACCGAGGTGCAGACCCCCATGTTCATCGCGGCGGTCACCGGCGGCTCCGGCATCCTCGCCGCGGTCCTCGCGGCCGTCATCGTCCGTCGCGTCTCGGCCTGGCAGGACGTCAGGCCGTCGGCGTGAGCGCGGGATTCCCGGGTGGCCGGGCCACCCGGGTGAGCGCGGCCGCAGGCCAGCCGACCGGCAGCGCGGAGGCAGCAATCCGCGGCAGCGGCCAGGCGTGGCTGATGGCATCGCGACTTCCCGTCCAGGACCGCCAGCTTTCGGCCGCCGCCGCGCCGGCACCGGGATCGCCGGTGCCGAGCCCGGCCAAGCACTGCTACGCCGAGGGGCCCATATGCCGGGCGTAGGCGTCCGTGGTGAAGAACATCGGCAGGTCCTCCTCCAGCGCGGTGCGCTCGAAGACGCCGGCCGCCGCCACCGCGCGGGCGCGCTCCTCGGCCTCGCGCCCGTCGACCAGGGCGGCCAGGGCCTCGGCCAGCAGGGATCGGACGAGCTGCTCGGTGACGCAGCCGCCCTCGGCCAGCGGGGTGCGGTGGTGCAGCCACTGCCACACCTGGCAGCGGGCGATCTCGGCGGTGGCCGCGTCCTCCATGAGGTTGTGCAGCGCCACGGCGCCGGTGCCGCCGAGCCAGGCGTCGATGTACCGCAGCGCCACCTCGACGTTGGCGCGCAGGCCGGCGGTGGTGACCCGGCCCGGGGTCTTGTCGACCGCGAGCAGGTCGGTGACGGTCACGTCGACGTCGTCGCGGCGGCGGTCGAGCTGGTTGGAGCGCTCGCCCAGCACCGGGTCGAACGCCTCCAGGCAGGCCGCGACCAGGCCCGGGTGCGCCACCCAGGAGCCGTCGAAGCCGTCGCCCGCCTCGCGGCGCTTGTCGGCGAAGACGCGCTGGAAGGCGGCCGCGTTGACGTCCGGGTCGCGGCTCGGGATGAACGCGGCCATGCCGCCGATGGCGTGGGCGCCGCGCCGGTGGCACGTGGCGACCAGCAGCTCGCTGTAGGCGCGCATGAACGGCACCGCCATGGTGACGTCGGCCCGGTCGGGCAGCACGAAGTCCGACCACTGACCGAAGTTCTTGATGATGGAGAAGATGTAGTCCCAGCGGCCGGCGTTGAGGCCGGCGGAGTGCTCGCGCAGCTCGTAGAGGATCTCCTCCATCTCGAAGGCGGCGGTGATCGTCTCGATGAGGACCGTGGCGCGGATGGTGCCCCGCGGCAGCCCGAGGTACTGCTGCGCGAACACGAAGATGTCGTTCCACAGCCGCGCCTCGCGATGGTCCTCCAGCTTCGGCAGGTAGAAGTAGGGCCGCTCCCGGCCGGCGCAGTGGTACAGGTAGAGGCCGAAGTCGACGAACGTGGCCGGGACCGGGCGGCCGTCGATCGCGATCCACTTCTCCACCAGGTGCCAGCCGCGCGGGCGCACGACGACGGTGGCCGGGTGCTCGCCGATGGCGTAGCGCTTGCCGCGCTCGTCGGTGAAGTCGATCCGCCGCTCGCGGGCGTCGATCAGACTGAGCTGGCCGCCGATGATGTTGTCCCAGGTCGGGGCGGTGGCGTCCTCGAAGTCGGCCATCCACACCCGGGCGCCGGAGTTCAGCGCGTTGATGGTCATGCGCCGCTCGGGCGGCCCGGTGATCTCGACCCGCCGGTCGACGAGGCCGGGCGCGGGCTCGGCCACGCGCCAGTTCGGGTCGGCCCGCACGTGCGCGGTCTCCGGCCGGAAGTCCGGCAGCTGGCCGGTGGCGAAGCGGGCCCGCCGGGCGCGGCGCGTGTCGAGCAGGGCGACCCGATGGGCGGCGAATTGGTCGTCGAGGGCGACCAGGAAGTCCAGCGCACCGTCGGTGAGGACCTCGTCGAAACGATCCTGCACAGGACCGATGATGTTGTACCGCATCAGAACTGCTCCGTTTCCGTTGAGCCGCGCAGCGCGGTGGTCTCGGCGGCGGGGTTGAGCACGGTGCTGATGAGGTCGAAGTACCCGGTGCCGACCTCCCGCTGGTGCTTGACCGCCGTGTAGCCGTCCGCCTCGGCGGCGAACTCCCGCTCCTGCAGCGCCACGTAGGCGGGCATGCCCTCGGCGGCGTACCCGCGGGCGAGGTCGTACATCGAGTAGTTGAGGGCGTGGAAGCCGGCCAGGGTGATGAACTGGAACTTGTAGCCCATGTGGCCGAGCTCGCGCTGGAACTTCGCGATGGTCGTCTCGTCGAGGTGCTTGCGCCAGTTGAACGACGGCGAGCAGTTGTAGGCGAGCATCTGGTCGGGGTACCGATGCTTGATCGCCTCGGCGAAGGACCGCGCCACCTCGAGGTCCGGCGTGCTGGTCTCCATCCACAGCAGGTCGGAGGCCGGGGCGTAGGCCAGGCCGCGGGCGATGCAGGCCTCGACGCCGTTGCGGAAGCGGTAGAAGCCCTCGGCGGTGCGCTCGCCGGTGACGAAGGGCCGGTCGCGCTCGTCCACGTCGGTGGTGAGCAGCGTGGCGGCCTGGGCGTCGGTGCGGGCCACGACGATCGTCGGCACGCCGGCCACGTCGGCGGCGAGGCGGGCCGCCTGCAGGGTGCGCACGTGCTGGCCGGTCGGGATGAGCACCTTGCCGCCGAGGTGGCCGCACTTCTTCTCCGACGCCAGCTGGTCCTCCCAGTGCACGCCCGCCGCGCCGGCCACGATCATCGCGGTCATGAGCTCGTAGGCGTTGAGCACGCCGCCGAAGCCGGCCTCGGCATCGGCCACGATCGGGGCCAGCCAGCCGGGGCCGGGCTCGCCGGTCTCGGCGGTGGTGATCTGCGCGGCCCGCAGCAGGGCGTTGTTGATCCGGCGCACGACGGCGGGCACCGAGTTGGCCGGGTACAGGCTCTGGTCCGGGTAGGTGTGCCCGGCGAGGTTGGCGTCGGCCGCCACCTGCCAGCCGGACAGGTAGATGGCCTTGAGCCCGGCCCGGACCATCTGCACGGCCTGGTTGCCGGTGAGGGCACCGAGCGCGTGGATGTAGTCCTCGTCGTGCAGCAGCTGCCACAGCCGCTGCGCACCGTGCCGGGCGAGGGTGTGCTCCTCCTGGATCGCGCCGCGCAGCCGCACCACGTCCTCCGGCCGGTAGCTGCGCTGCACCCCGCGCCAGCGCGGGTCGGTGTCCCATTCCTGCCGCAACCGCTCAACTGCGTCCTGCATGGTGTGCCCCCTCAATTTTTCCCGGTGCCAGGTTTCAACCGTCACACGGGCATCCGGGCCGGTCGAGGGACGGAAACAGCCAATTCCTGCGAAGTTTCCGGCCGTTTTTGCTAAGTTGCGAAAGAGGCGATTGACAGTCGTGTTATAGCTATAAGTGATGGCCAAGATATTCTCCGGCGCACGGCTACGGCGGCTGCGCGACGACCGCGGGCTGAGCCAGACCGACCTGGCTCGGCACCTTGGCATCTCGGCCAGCTACCTCAACCAGATCGAGCACGACGTGCGGCCGCTGACCGCCCAGGTGCTCATCCGGGTCACCGAGCTGTTCGGCGTCGACCCGGCCGTCTTCGCCCCGCACGAGACCCCGCAGCTGGTCGCCGGGCTGCGCGAGGCGCTGGCCGGGGCCGGCCCGGGCGACCTCACCGAGCTCGCCTCCCGGTTGCCGGAGGTCGCGGAGGCGGTGATCGACCTGCACCGCCGCTACCGCCAGGTGGCCGATCAGCTCACCGAGCTCGTCGGGGACCGCGGCCAGCCCGGGCGCAGCCCGCACGACCAGGTCACCGAGTTCTTCTACCGGCGGCAGAACTACGTGCCCCAGCTCGACGAGGCGGCCGAGGCGCTCGCCGCCCGGATGGGGCTGCGCCGCGGCGAGGTCCGCGCCGCGCTGCAGGACCGGCTGGCCCAGCGCCACGACGTGCGGGTCGTGCTCCAGGACGCCGCGTCCCTCGCCGGGGAGCTGCACCGCTTCCGCCCGCACACCCGCACCCTGCACCTGTCCACGTCGCTGCGGGCGGGTCAGGAGGCGATGCGGATGGCGGCGCAGCTGGCGCTGCTGGAGTACGCGGACGTGATCGACGAGATCGTCGAGGAGGAGCGCCTCGAGGACGTGCAGACCCAGATCCTCACCCGCGTGGGGCTGGCCAACTACTTCGCCGCCGCGCTGATCCTGCCGTACGAGGAGTTCCTGGCCGCCGCCGAGGAGCGCCGCTACGACATCGACCTGCTGACCGAGCACTTCGCGATGGGCTGGGAGACGGTCTGCCACCGGCTCAGCACGCTGCAGCGGCCGCGGTCCCGGGGCGTGCCGTTCTCCTTCGTGCGGGTCGACCGGGCCGGCAACATGTCCAAGCGCCAGTCCGCGACGGGCTTCCCGTTCTCGCGCACCGGCGGCACGTGTCCATTGTGGAACGTCTACGAGGCGTTCAGCGCCCCCGGCCGCGCGGTCACCCAGGTCGCGGCGATGCCCGACGGGCAGCGGTACCTGTGGGTCGCCCGCACCGTGACCCGCCATCACGGCGGCTACGGCCAGCCCGGCAAGACCTACGCGATCGCCCTCGGCTGCGAGATCAAGCACGCCGGCCGGCTGGTCTACTCGACCGGCATGGATCTGCACGACGCCGCGGCCGCGATGCCGATCGGCCCCGGCTGCAAGACCTGCGAGCGGGCCACCTGCCCGCAGCGGGCGGCCGCCCCGATCAGCGGCCGGCTGGACCTCGACGAGAACCGCAGCACCTTCATCCCGTACCCGCTCGCCTGAGCCGGGCCGGCGCGGCCCCGGGTAAAGGGCCGGAAAACGGTTCCCGCCGCCGCTCAAGGTCGAGTCCCGCCCGCCGATAGGAAGCGGTGAAGGCTGCCTATCTGGGATAGAGGGATCGTGATGGCGCGGCAGGTGGATGTCGAGGTCACCGTACAACGGGGAGGCCTCACTGCGCTCGTGGCGGACCGCGGGGTGATCACGAAGACGTTCCTCGTGGTCCTGCTCATCGCGATCGTCGCGGCCGTGATCGGGGTGCTGTCCTTGAGCCGGATGTCGAAGCTCAACGCGGACCTGGCCGAGATGAAGCAGCGGCACCTCGACAGCGCGGTGGAGGTCACCAAGCTGCGCGCCGGCCTGCAGGACATGTACCGCAACTCGCTGATGTTCGCCCTGTACAACGCCAGCGGCGTCAAGACCGAGGCGCAGAAGTCCCGGCAGGCGGTCACGGCGGCCGACAGCGACGCCGACGCCGCGGCGGCCGCCTACCGGACCCTGGCCGCAGGCTCGTCCGTCCGGCTGGCCGCCATCGACCGGATCACCGCCTCCCTGGACCAGTACCGCGCGCTGCGCAACGTGGTGCTCTTCCTGGAGGCCCCGCCGGCCGGCTTCGCCCTGCCCGCCCAGGACCAGATCGTGGCGACCTCGACCGGCTACGAGGACAAGACCAACGCGGCGCTCGACGACCTCCAGGCGCTGGAGGCGAAGGAGGCGGCCGCCTCCATCGCGGACGCCACCGACCAGTACCACAACGCCCGGACGCTCATCGCCGCGCTGCTCATCGGCGGCCTCGTGCTGGCCCTGCTGGCCGGCGCCTGGGTGGCCCGGATCCTGCGCCGCCAGCTCAGCAGCGTGTCCACCGCGCTGCGGGCGCTGGCCGGCGCCGACCTCACCGTGCCGGCCGAGGTGTACGCCCGCGACGAGCTCGGGGCGATGGCGGCCGCGGTCAACGACGCCCGGGCCGGCCTGCGCGGCACCGTCACCGCCATCACCGGCGGCTCGCAGACCCTCGGCGCCAGCTCGAAGCAGCTCACCGTGGTCACCGGGCGCATCGCGGCCAACGCGCAGGAGGCGGCCCGCCAGGCCGAGGTGGCCGCGGGCGCGGCCGGCGCCGTGTCGCACAACGTGCAGACGGTGGCCTCCGGCGCCGACGCCATGGGCTCGTCGATCCGCGAGATCGCCCGCAACGCCGGCGACGCCGCCCGGGTGGCCGGCGAGGCCGTCGGCGTGGCCCAGGCGACCAACGACACGGTGTCGAAGCTCGGCGCGTCGTCGGAGGAGATCGGCAACGTCGTCAAGGTCATCACGTCGATCGCCGAACAGACCAACCTCCTCGCCCTCAACGCGACCATCGAGGCGGCCCGCGCGGGCGAGTCCGGCAAGGGCTTCGCCGTGGTCGCCAACGAGGTCAAGGAGCTGGCCCAGGAGACGGCCCGGGCGACCGGGGACATCTCGCGCCGGGTCGAGGCGATCCAGGCCGACACCGGCAACGCCGTGGCCGCGATCGGTGAGATCAGCCGGATCATCGCGACCATCAACGACTACCAGCACACCATCGCCGCCGCGGTGGAGGAGCAGAACGCGACCACCAACGAGATGACCCGCAGCGTCGGCGACGCGGCCTCGGGGGCCGGGGACATCGCGGGCAACATCGCCGCCGTCGCCCACGCCACTCAGGCCACGACGGCCACGCTGAGCGAGGCGGACGCGACCGTCACGCAGCTGTCCCAACTGGCCGAGCAGCTACAGCGGGAAGTCGCCCGGTTCCGTCTCTAGGAATGAGACTCCCTGATGAGCGCTGTGGCAAGGGCACGAGGAATCGGAATCCTGATGGAAGACCCGAACGAGCCGCCCATCACGCCCGAGCAGCTGCACGGCATCATCTGGCAGGTGTGGACGGCGTACCTGGGCAGCAGCCCCACCAGTGCCGCCGTCGCCGACGCGCCGCACACCGACGCCGAGATCACGGCGAGCGTGTGCATCGCGGGCGCCTGGCTGGGCCACGTCGTGCTGCGCAGCGGCCTCGCCGCCGCGGCCGCCATCGCCGCCGCCATGCTCGACCTCGACCCCACCCGCGTGAAGCCCGACGACATCCAGGACGCCACCGGCGAGCTGATGAACATCACCGCCGGCAACCTGAAGAGCCTGCTCCCCCATCCCAGCCACCTGGCCTTGCCCCAGGTGGTGGTCGGCCGGGCGGAGATCCTGTGGCCCGGCACGCAACTGCTCGCCCGGGCGGCGGTGGGCTGGAACGAGCACCGCGTCACCATCGAGATCCTGCACGGCGAGGCCCCGCGCCGCTGAGCCATCGCGCCGCCGGCCGTCTGTCCAGAATGGACGTACCTCGGGGGGCGAGCCCGCTTCGGCAACGGCGCCTGTTTGAAGCGGCCGAGCGGCGGGTAGTCGCTCGCGTATCCCGCTGCGATCGGCGGCGCGGGCAAACCTAGTGACGGTGATGAACGGCGCAACGGCAACGAACGTGACCGACCCGAGGGGACTCGTCGTGGTGGGGGCCTCCGCGGGCGGGGTCGAGGCTCTGCGCGCCTTCGCCGGCGGGCTGCCGGCCGGGTTCGAGGCCGGCGTCTGCGTCGTGCTGCACATCCCCCGCCGCTGCGCGAGCGCGCTGGCGCCGATCCTGCGCCGCTCGGGGCCGCTCCCCGCGGTACAGGCGACGGACGGCATGGCGATCGGCCGGGCCCGCATCCACGTCGCGCCGCCCAACGCCCACCTGCTGGTGAACGCCGGCCGGCTGCGGCTGTCGCACGGCCCGGCCGAGAACGGGCACCGCCCGGCCGTCGACCCGCTCTTCCGCTCGGCGGCGCGCTGGTGGGGCGCCGAGGCGATCGGGGTCGTACTGTCGGGCAACCGCGACGACGGGGCCTACGGGCTGGCCGAGATCGCCCGGCAGGGCGGCACCGCGCTGGTCCAGGACCCGGATGAGGCGCTCTACCCCTCGATGCCACGCCACGCCGCCGCCCGGGCCGCCCGGGCCCGGGCCGTGCCGGCCGCCGGGATGGGCCCGGCGCTCACCGGACTGCTCGCCGGCCTGCCGGTCGCGAGCCCTCGCCGCCCGGCGGCCCAGGTTACGCTCGACCCGGAGGAAGCCATGGCGGCGATGGAAGACGTCACCACCGACGAGATCGGCGATGCGCCGCCGGCCGGCTTCGGCTGCCCGACCTGCCACGGCGCGCTCTTCGAACTGCCCGGGCCCGGGCACCGGTTCCGCTGCCGGGTCGGGCACGCCTGGTCGGCCGCGGGGCTGCTCGACGAGCTCGGCGCGTCGCTGGAGGGCGCCCTGTGGATGGCGCTGCGCAGCCTCGAGGAGAAGGCCGCCCTCAACCACCGCATGGCCGAGTCGGCGCTCGGCCGCGGCGACGGCCACAGCGCGGAGCGCTTCGGCGAGACGGCCCGCGACTCGCAGGAGGCGGGCCGCTCGATCCGCCGGCTGATCGCGCGGTTCGGCGCACTGGAGGACGGCGACCGGGTGGACGAGCCGCGATGAGCACCGAGGAGCTGAGCTGCGTGCACGAGCCGGACCTGCCGGTCGCGCTGCTGCGCGCGGCCGGGCCGCTGACCTACAGCACGGTGCCCGACCTGCGGCGGGCCGCGCAGAAGGCGATCACCGACCAGCCGGACCTGCTGCTGATCGACGTGGCCGGGGTGCGGGCCGTCGACGACATCACGCTGACCGCGTTCCCGATGCTGGCCCGGCAGGGCGCCGAGGCCGGCACCGACGTCATGCTCATCGGCCCGGGCCCGGTGCTGGCCGAGCAGCTGGAGCGGCTCGGCGTCGCCCGGCAGGTGCCGGTGTTCGGCACGGCCGCGCAGGCCCTCGCCGAGCACGCACGGCGGCCCGGCCCGCTGCGGATGGAGGCGACGCTGCCCCCCGAGCCGGGCTCGACGGCGGCCGCCCGGGACCTCGTCGACCGGGCCTGCGCCCAGTGGCGGGTGCCGCACCTGGCCGACACCGCGGCCCTGATCGTGACCGAGTTCGTCGCGAACGCGCTGCAGTACGCCGGGACGCCGATGCGCGTCAGCGTCGCCCTGCGCCGCCGGCACCTGCACATCGCGGTGCGCGACGGCAGCCTGCGGCCGGTGCGCCGGTCCGACGGCGACGATGACGACGAGCCCGGGCGCGGGCTGCTGATCGTCGAGGGCGTCTCCGCGGCCTGGGGCAGCATGCAGACCGCGGCAGGAAAGGTGGTTTGGGCGACGCTTCGGCTGCCGCCCGGACGGTAGCGTGTTGCGGTGACCGAGACGGATGCGGAGTTCGAGGCCCTCCTGGCGTACCTCAAGGAGACCCGCGGCTTCGACTTCACCGGCTACAAACGGTCGAGCCTGATGCGCCGCGTCGATCGCCGCCTGGCCGCCGTGGCGCCGGCCGGCTACGGCGAGTACCTGGACTACCTGCAGGTCCACCCGGACGAGTTCCCCGCCCTGTTCAACACCATACTGATCAACGTCACCGGGTTCTTCCGCGACCCCGACGCCTGGGCCACGCTGACCCGCGACGTGCTGCCCCGGCTGCTGTCCCGGCGCGACGGGCCGCTGCGGGTGTGGAGCGCCGGGTGCGCCTCCGGCGAGGAGGCCTACTCGCTGGCCATCGTGCTGGCCGAGGCGCTCGGGGCCGAGCGGTTCCGGGAGCGGGTCAAGATCTACGCCACCGACGTCGACGACGAGGCCCTCGCCCACGCCCGGCAGGCCACCTACACCGCCCGCGAGGTCGAGCACGTCGACCCGGACCTGCTCGGCCGGTACTTCGAGCCGGTCGGCCCGCGGTACACCTTCCGCAAAGACCTCCGCCGGTCGGTCATCTTCGGGCGCAACGATCTGGTCCAGGACGCGCCCATCGGCCGGATCGACCTGCTCGCCTGCCGCAACACCCTGATGTACTTCAACGCCGAGACCCAGGCCCGCATCGTCTCGCGGTTGCACTTCGCGCTGGCCCCGGGCGGCGTGCTGTTCCTGGGCAAGGCCGAGATGCTGCTGCGCCACGCGGCCCTGTTCGAGCCGCTCGACCTGCGGCGGCGGATCTTCCAGCGGGCCACCCAGCCGACGGCCGACGGCCTGCCCACCGCGGGTCCGGCCGCCGCCGCGCCCCAGGTCCAGCCGGCCGGCCTGGACCGGCTGCGCACCGAGGCGTTCCTGGCCAGCCCGGTGGCCCAGGTGGTGGTCGCCGCCGACGGCGTCATGGCGCTGGCCAACCGGCAGGCCGAGGCGCTCTTCGGGCTGGTCCCGCGCGACGCCGGCCGGGCCTTCCGGGAGCTCGACCTGTCGTACCGGCCGGTGGAGCTGCGCGGCCTGATCGAGCAGGCGACGAACGAGCGGCGCATCGCCCACGTCGACGGCGTGGCCCTCAAGCTGCGGCCGGAGCAGGAGGTGTACCTCGACATCCAGGTCATCCCGCTGGCCGACGCCGCCGGCGTGGTGATCGTCTTCCTGGACGTCACCGCGTCGCGCCGGCTGCGCGAGGAGCTCGAGGTGGCCAACCGGCAGCTGGAGACCGCGTACGAGGAGCTGCAGTCCACCAACGAGGAGCTCGAGACGACCAACGAGGAACTGCAGTCCACGGTCGAGGAGCTGGAGACCACGAACGAGGAGCTGCAGTCGACCAACGAGGAGCTCGAGACGATGAACGAGGAGCTGCAGTCGACCAACGACGAGCTCCAGTCGATCAACGACGAGCTGCGCGAGCGCACCGCCGAGCTCAACAGCACCAACGCGTTCATGACCGCGATCCTCGCCAGCCTGGAGGCGGGGGTCGTGGTGCTGGACCGGGAGATGCAGATTCTCGTGTGGAACCGCTGTGCCGAGGACCTGTGGGGACTGCGCTCGGACGAGGCGGTCGGCCGGCACTTCCTCAACATCGACATCGGCCTGTCCACCGCCCGGCTGCACCCGGGCATCCGCGACGTGCTCACCGGCCGGTCGCAGCACGAGGAGGCCGAGCAGGAGGCCGTGAACCGCCGGGGGCGCACCGTCTCCCTGCGGGTCGTCTGCACCCCCCTGACCAGCGAGTCGGCCGGGATCGTGGGCGCCATCCTGGTCATGCAGCACGCTTGAGCGTGCGGTCCGCGCCGGCGGGGTCTAGCCTGGCGGAGGGGGCCGCATGGATTTCACGCTGACGGTTTCGCACCGGCCGGATGAGGAGCTCGTCGAGCTGGCCGGCGTCCTGGACTACTCCTCGGCACCCCACCTGCGCCGCGTCGTGTTCGAGGCCTTCGACGACGGCGTCCGCGACCTCTCCCTCGACGTCGCCGGGCTGCGGCTGCTCGACGGCGCGGGGATCAACGCCCTCACCTACCTCCAGCGCCGGGCCGGGGAGCGCGGCGTGACGCTGCGGGTCGCCGCCGCCGGCGGCCTCGTGCAGCGGACGCTGGAGATCGCCGGCGTCGCCAAGGCGCTGCGGACCCACGAGGAGCTCGACTGGCCCGAGGCCGAGCGGGACCGGGCCGCCGTCGACCTCCACGCCGTGCCGCCCGGCCACCGGCACTGGCCGGACGACATCGCCGAGCGCCTGCACCACATGCACGCGCTCGCCCCGGACGACCCGGCCCGCGCGCGGGTCCGCGACGAGATCATCGAGCACTGCCTGCCGGCCACCGAGCGCATCGCCCGCCGCTACGGCGGGGCCGGCGAGTCCTTCCCCGATCTCGCCCAGGTCGCCGCGCTCGCCCTGGTCAAGGCGGTCGACGGCTACGACGGCACCCGCGGCGTCGAGTTCGGCTTCTACGCCACCCCGACCATCGTCGGCGAGCTCAAGCGGCACTTCCGGGACCGCACGGCCGGCATCCGGCTGCCCCGGCGGCTGCAGGAGCTGCGGCTGGCGATGAACCGGGCCCGCGATCCGCTCGCCCAGCGGCTGGGCCGCTCCCCCACCGCGGCCGACCTCGCCGCGGACCTCGGCGTCGACGAGGAGCAGATCCTCGAGGTGCTGGGCGCCGCCCAGAAGTTCCGGCCGCTCTCGCTGGACGGGCCGGCCGCCGGCCCGGAGGACGGCGTCACCCTCGCCGATACGATCGGGGACGAGGACCCGGGCTTCGACGCGCTGGACTACCACGAGTCGCTGCGGGTGCTCCTCAGCCAGCTGCCCGAGCGCGAGCAACGGATCGTGTCGCTGCGCTTCTACGGCAACCTGTCCCAGTCGGACATCGCCGATCGGGTGGGACTGTCGCAGATGCACGTGTCCCGGCTGCTGCGCCACGCGCTGGACTTCCTGCGCCGGCGGCTGTCGGAGTAGACGGCTCGCACAGGGGTAGCTCCCACCGGACATGAGCATGCCGGTCCTGCTGGTCCTGCGCGCCCCCGGCGTGGGCAACCTCGCCACGGGCGTCCCGGCGCTGCGGGCGCTGCGGGGGGCCTACCCGGGGCACCGGCTGGTCCTCGCCGTGCCGGAATGGCTCGCCCCGCTGGCCGCGCTGACCGGCACGGTCGACGAGGTGCTGCCGTGCACCGGCCTCGAGGACCCACTGCCGCCGCTGGGCCCGGACGTCGCGGTAAACCTGCACGGCCGGGGTCCGCGGTCGCACCGCCTGCTGTGGACCACCCGCCCGGCCCGCCTGCTGTCCTTCGGTCCCGGCGGCCCGCAGTGGCGCGACGACGAGCACGAGGTCCTGCGGTGGTGCCGGTTGCTGCGGTGGTACGGCCTGAGCTGCGACCCCGCCGATCTCGCCCTCGAGCGCCCGCCGACCGGCCGCCCCGGCGCCACGCTGGTGCACCCGGGCGCCGGGTCCGGCCGGCGCCGCTGGCCGCCGGAGCGCTTCGCCGCCGTCGCCAACGCCCTGGCCGCCGAGGGGCACGACGTCCTCGTCACCGGCTCCGCCGACGAGGCCCCGCTGGCCCGCCGGGTCGCCGGCCTGGCCGGCCTGCCGCCGGGGTCCGCGCTCGCCGGCCGCACCGGCCTGGCCGAGCTGGC